>DNWZ01000463.1 GCA_003506095.1 Planctomycetaceae bacterium
ACGCTTTCAGAAGAAGTTGTTCTCCCGTCAAACCTCCCGGATGCCATGATGATTCATTACGCTAAGATGCCGCTGTTTGCTGCTGCGGTTTGGCTGATCTCACTATCGTTCGCTTGGGGCGAAGAGACTTCCGACGGGAAATTCGCGGTCCGGAGCAACTTGCGAGCGGGCGCTGCCAAGGTCGATATCACGCCCGACAACGCTGCGGGCATGTTGGTCACCGGCCACCCGCGTCAGGTCAGTGGCGTGCGAGATCCGATCCGCGCCGCAGTGTTGATCCTCGACGATGGCCAGACGAAGGCCGCCATTGTTACGCTCGATGTGATCGGTGCCTGGGAAGAAATGGTGCAACAGATCCGGCAGCGGATCGAGTGGGAGGCTGGTGTCCCCGGTCCCAACATCTTGGTCGCCGCTTCACACAACCACTCCGCGCCGGGCTGGAAGGATCATCCTGCCTGGGCCAGTGAGCTGGTCAAGAAGATCGGGACCGCCGCCAAGCAGGCAGCGTCGGACATCCGGCCGGTCAGCGTCGGCTACGCTAAGGATGCGATCAGCTTCGGCATCAACCGACGCCAGGTGATCGATGGTCGCGCCGTGGTCCGGCTGAATCCTGATGGCCCCAACGATCCACGCGTCAAGGTGCTGCGGTTTGATGACGGCCGATCACTCACGCCGTTGGCGGTGATCATGCACGCGGTCTGCCACCCATGCTTTTTTACCTGGGGCGACAAAGGCTCACCGCCTTATCCCGATGGCTATCCATTGATGACCGCCGATTTCCCGGGTGAGGCCCAATCCTTTGTCGAGATGTGCTACCGCGGCGAGACACATGCTCTGTTCTTGCAGGGTTGTGCGGGCGATATTCGACCTAACCTGCCCGGCTACCCGTATCGCTGCGCAGATGAAGCCGACATCCAGTGGGCTGGCCGCGAACTGGGCGGGGCCGTCGTTAGCGCCCTTGCCCGCAGCGTCGTTCGTGAACAGTTGAGCCAACGCACTGACTTTTATCCGATCCGTGTTGCCAGCGAGACGATCACGCTGCCCGGCAAGCAGCAAGCGGTCAGCGCAGAGTTGATGGCACTTAAGATCGGGCCGTTCCTGCTACTCACGATGCCGGGCGAGCCGATGGTCGAGTACGGTTTCAAGCTCGAGCAGGCCATTGCGGATCGCGCTATTCCCATCATCGTCGGTTACGCCAACGGTAACATCGGTTACCTAGCCACCGAGGACGCGTATGAGGTGGGTGGCTATGAACCGAGTCGCTCACAACTGCAGCCCGAAGCCGAGAAAATCATCCTCGCAGCGCTTGGGCGTCTAGCCGACCGTGTTGTTGGCGACGTGTTCGAGTCGTTCTCCAAACACCCCGGCGATCTGAAACAGCGTCAGGCCGAGGAACAGGCTCGACTCAAGGCGGAGACTGCGCCTGAGGACCAAAGGCAAGCGCGGCCGGTACCCTAAATCCACGAGCCTAAATCGACAAGCAGGCCCTCATGACCATTTAAGGAACTGCTCTGCTCTAACTGTGTCTGCTGTGGCCGATATGAACCTAGGCAAGCACATCGGCATGGCGATCGGCGGCTGCTGTTTATCGAACTGCCGTAACGATCGATATCATGAACCAGTGCCAATCTGAAACTCCAGTAATGCTTTTCGGCAAAGCCACGATATCGGCGGGCGGTAACCTGCAGCTACTCGCGACCGCAGTGCCGATGGCACTATTGCGATGAGTCACCCCTCGACCCGTCGCGGCAGGTCGACGAGCGGGCAATCTAACGCCGGCTGGACCAAACTGCGCCGCTTCGCCGTATTCGATGTCTACTCATTCGCAAGCCGCATCACGCCTGTCGGCCGGTGAGTAAAATGGCCGAACGCAGGCGGAAGAGCTACCGCGACAGATGCCGACCATCCAGTTGTATGTCCGATTCATCGGCTGGATAATCTCGGCGCCAGTTTGCCCGCTTCGTCTTCGGAAACGGCAAAGAGTCGGCGGCGTTTCCTCGGATAGTCGACGACAACTTTCCAGCAGCAGACATTGAAGCAATGGCCAAAAAGAAATCGTCAATCAAGACTTTGCGACAGTCCTGGGTAAAAGATACGGAAAACCGGTCATTAAGCGATGGCGACCGTATTCGATTGTTCTGGGAAATCAGTCGACAAGCTGCCGAGATCACTAAAGAGGGCAAAGATAAGCCCATGGTCAAAGAAATCAGAGCAGAGATCGCCAGGCTTTGCAGCTCAACCGCATCCAATGCACGGATCCACAAGCATCTAGTCGGACAATATCTTCGGCTTAAAAATCTTTCCAAGGTCGATGTGAGAAAGCTGGTGAAAGACGCCGATCACAAAGATCCAATCAATAAGCAAACCGCCAGTCAAGCGAAACAGGCCACAGGCAAATCTCGCATGACCATTTCGCACGCTTTGTTGCTAGCCGCAGTAACCGACGGAGCCAAGCGTGAAAAGCTGCTGGACGATGCTGTCAAGAACCACTGGTCATACAAGGTCCTCAAAGCAAAATCGGTGAAGCTTCGCGTGGGTTCTCTCGCACACCCCGTAAAGTCGACCGGGAATAAACCGGTGCGAAATCGACAGACCGTCAACTCGATTGCTAGAACCGCCGATGAGCTGGTGAAGTTACTTTCCAAGTTAAGCGATGATTCATTTGCCGAATCCATCAAGTATTCCGATCGACGAAACCCGGCTGACACGCTCAAAAAGTTGAACGGCTTGACTAAGAAACTTGACGAGATCCACAAGCAGATCCCTGATGTGATAGAGGCTGCTGAAGTCGCCGTTGAAGCGCTGAAGGAATTCATAAAGCAACAGCGGTAGGTGGCCGTTGCGGTACGGTTGCCATTGCGACCTGCTGTGCGACAACCGATTCCTTTTCCCGCTGACGGATGTTGTTAAGAGGATCGGGCTCGGCATAGAAGTCCGTTTTTCAAGGTGCACGCCGCAATCGGATCTCTACCGTTTTGTACCGTTTTGCGCTTTTGGCGATTTCAGGAAATACCGCAAACACGGGAAAAACGCAAAATAGAAAAAGAAGCCTTGCGAAGGATTGAAACAGCTGGATAATATCAAAAACACGAGGAAAAACGCTGTTTTCCGCCGTTCAGCCGAGATTTCTGGGGGTCAAAAGGTCGCAGGTTCGAATCCTGTCACCCCGATTTTGCCAATTTCGGCAATTTCTTTACAACCGAAACAAGGTTGGTGGTTGCCTGCCGATGGACGGCAGTGCGGCGTTTTTCCACTTAACAAAACGGTAATTACCGTTTTGCGCATGGGCGGGCCTTCAGCCACGCCACGTCTAGTTAAGACGCTTCCGAAGTACCGCAAGCACTGTGCATCGGGTCGAGCCGTTGTGACCCTGCTCGGGACAGGCCACTACCTCGGACCATTGAGTTCGAAAAGTAGTAAGCAACTCTACGATCGACTGATCGCAGAATACTGTTCCGGCCAACGAACACCGGTTGCCGAGGAATCGATCACGGTCCTCGAAGTCATCCATCGTTACTGGCAGTTTTGCAAAACCTATTACGTCAAAGGCGTGAAGCCGACCAGCGAGCAGGGGGCTATTCGCTGGGTGGCCAAATCTCGAAAGCAATTTTACGGATCGCTGCCAGCGTCGAAGTTCGGCCCGCTGGCTTTGAAGACACTTCGTAACGGCTGGATAACCAACGGACTGTATCGTAGCACGATCAACCAGAACGTGGGGCGTGTTGTTCGAATGATCCGCTGGTGCTGAAAGAGATGTAAATTGTCGCTTTGCGTTGCACGCCCGCTGGTCGCATCGGCTTCATGTCGTTTCTGACCGGTGGACGAATAAGTGCCCGAAGTGGAGCTGGCAGTCATAAAGGGGACCAGGGTGGCAACCAAAACGGAGCCCACCAGGATGGTGAAGGGGCGGCGACGACGGGGCTTACTTGAGAAAGTCGGATCGGGTTTTGTGGGGAGCTTTGCCGCTCTGCCTACAAGCCCAATCCGAGGGCTTCTTTAGGTGCTCAAAATGGAACAGATCGAACTCATACGCCGAATGCTACTCGTTGACGGATTGTCGGTTCGCGGGGTTGCTCGCAGGATCAGTCATTCGCGAAAGTCCATTCAAAAGGCACTCCCAGCCCCAGGACCTAGCTCCCACCGAGCCGAGCCGCGGCGCCTAAGCCGCGTCCCAGGCTCGAACCCTATGTCGAGACGGTCCGTGCCTGGTTAACCGACAACCTACAACGACCGCGCAAGCAGCGGCGCACTCCGGAGCGAGTTTGGGAACGACTGCGAGACGGGCACCAGTACGGCGGTGCAAGGCGAGCCGTCAGCGATCTCGTCAAAAAACTCCACCGCGAAATGATCCCGCCAGAAATCGTTGTTCCGATTGGCCATCCGCCAGGCAACGAGTTCCAAAATGATTGGGGCGAAGTCACCATTGAACCCAATGCCGTCACGACGAAGGCGATGATTTTCTCTGCGCCTGCTCGGCCTCCAGTAAGGCGACCTTTGTGCGTGCGTATCGTTTGGGCGTTCACTTTGAAGTTCACGCAATTTTTTCAATCTTTCAGGCCTGTTAAGCCATGCATGAAAGCGCGGCGGTACTTCGCCAACAAAGGCTTCACCGCGATCCTCGAGCCAGTCAAAGAAGCGGCCGCCGCGTCGACAAAGTTTGTCAAAAGTCCAAGCCTTCACGCGATTTGTGGTTTCATTTTGAATTCGATGTTGTCTGGTATGTAGTTTTTTTGATGCACCGGGTCATCACGCCACTCTTTCAAGAGATACAATTGTGCATCGATCAAACAACAGAGGTCATTGCTTAAGTAAGATAATGCGGCGTTGTTGATGCAGTTTTCGGCTTTGCCCCGATTGCCATTGTATTGACGTTTGACACCCGCATTTTGATTTTCACTCTTGATTACACCTGTCTCATCAACGCAACCAATCGAATCGGGATGTGCATACTCAGCGGCGATCAGACGTTGGCATTCATCGCGAAGAAGTCCTTCATCAAAAACAATCGACTCCCAAAAACGCTACAGGGCTCGAGGTGCAATGTTTTGGACGCGCGCGATCGCCTCAGCATTTTTCCTTTGGATATTCGATAGCAACCCACGCACATGGACTGCTAGGGTGGTAAAGCATTTACCCGTTCATCGAAAAGTAAACCGGGCGTTGTCCAGCTAGGTTCGACACAATCGAATTGACTGGGTTTGAGGAGGTCATCTGCAACGTGACTGAAAGTCTCTTTCGCTCATCAAGGCATAGTAAATCGCCTCCAGCAGCGCGAGAATCGCGGGAATGAATGTCCAGCAGAACATGAGATACAGCAAGCCACGAAACGCTCGACCCATGTAGAAATGATGAATGCCGAGTCCTCCCAATAGCAATGCCAGCAGGACGGCGACGGCCTTGCTTTTATTTGGCCCATAGTAGCCGCTATGGTTGTGCGAAACATGCGTAACGTTTACCACCGGCTGAGCTGCTTGCTGAAACATATGCTGTGGCGCGGCGTGAATCTCTTTCGGGCGACCGTCTAGAAACTCATTGCAGTAGCGACATTTAATCGCGGTCGCAACAATCTGTTCACCGCAGAAAGGACAATCCCTATTTGCAGCGGTGGAGATAGCTGGTGCTACGGGGCGACTTGCCTCGACAGCGACGGGAACTGGCATCGTTGGTGGGGCGGGGGCGAGCAGTTGTGGCTTTTCTTTCACCAAACCAATCTGCGTGAACAGCCCCTGGACCTTTCTTGCCTTTGACCACTCGCCGTTTACACCGAGACGCACCTTGGTCTCCGGTTTGATTTTTGCGGACACTGCAAACTGCTTTAACTGATTCGAAGAAAAAGGCCCAAGAGCCTTTCCGTTGTGTTCGACAAACCAATCACGACTCATGTGGAACCCTTGGTTACTATGTTCGGTAAAAAAACGTTGTCGGAGAGCCGCTGTAATCCCGACATCTTCCGTTCACAAAACTTCCAGTGTGCCGGATTATTCGATTCGATCGATCCTACCAAGAAGGCTAATCGCAAATCACTCGAGATACGGCACCGAGGGACAGCATGTGTCCCGGTCGCGTTGCATTCACTCCCGCACGTGATCCCAATCTTCGAAGGCCATCTAAATCGCGTAAAGTTTCTTACTATTAACGTCCATAGCCGATGCTTACGACTCGCCATTTTCCCTTCAATCCCCCGACGAGATCGGTTCGGGAAACCTCGAATGTCACGCCAATCTGAGTGCCAGCGAGCTGACCTGCTACAAGATGGATTCAAAACTAAAAATCAAAACATAATCACCATGTCCGCATGCTGCAGTAGCCAGGGACACCATTTGTCCCTGGCCGCAATTTTTTGATTGGGTAGGGTAATACTGCGAAAGTAGCGAAAGCACGCCTCGTAAACGAATGGCGGTGCCGAGGTCAAATGTGCCGTTGTACATCATCGAAGCAACGAATCAAAAATGTTGCATCCATATGGCTGACTTGGGAGCCGTCGCTGGTTAAACTTGGAGCCCTGCCTAACGACCAAAATTCCCACCAATGCGAACCAACTTGGCTTTATGAACGAACTGCTTCACCTTTCAACTCGAGCCTTTGCGGGATTTCTGTCCAATCAACTCCCCCGACTTGGCGCTGACTGGTGGAAAAAAAAGGTGGTCAGTTCACTGAGTTTCCAGCAGCAGCGACTGGTTGAGGAGAAAAATGTCGGGGACCTTAGGGAATTGGATTTTGCGGCGTTAGTTCGAATTGTCGATCAAAATTGGTTTGAGTTGTCGAACACGTTACGCTTGCCACGCGACGGCCGGAACTGGATCAAGGAGCTGCAGTCCATTCGTAATCGGTGGGCACACCTCTCGGCACAAGCGGTTTCCGCTGCCGACCGATACCGCGATGCGGACACACTTGATCGCGTCTTGGAAATGCTTGAGGCTGACTCGGTACTGCGGAAAAAGGTTCAAGGCTACAAAGATGCGGCCATCGGTGAAATGTCTTCTCCGCAGGCAAATCACCAGCCAAGTTTCACCATCGCTCAATCGACATCCACTGCTGAGCCAGTAAAAACCGCAGAACTGAAAGAAGGCAACCAACCGCTCAGCCTGTTCCAAGTTGGTGATGTGGTGCGACTGCGGTCGTCCAGCGAAGTGCTGGTGCCGATCATTGCGATTGACGCAACTGGCAATGAAGTCCGGTACAATGTTTTTCATGATGGGAAAATCGTTTCTTACTATGAGAGCCAGTTGCAGGCCGATGCGCAGCCGGTTGCGGATTCACGTCCGCAAACTGTAAAAGATTTACACGCTTTCCTTGCCAGCCTGATGCTTTTGTCGCCATCGTCAGCAAAACTGTTTTCTCTTCGCAGCGGTCGTGTCCAGTTTGTGCCTTATCAGTATCGCCCGGTCATAAAGCTCATACGCGCCGACCGACCGCGTCTCTTGATTGCTGATGAGGTCGGCGTCGGTAAAACGATCGAAGCAGGGTTGATCATTAAAGAACTGAAAGCCCGGATGGGTATCTCGTCTGTTTTGATCATTTGCCCTAAGGCGTTGGTCGCGGAGCGAAAATGGCATCTTGAAATGAAGCGTTTCGACGAGCGATTTACAGCGCTTGATGGGAAGACGCTGCGGCACTGTTTGCAGGAAACGGATCTTGAAGGCGAATGGCCGCAGCAATACGAAAAGGCCATCGTTCCATTCTCTTTGTTCGACTCGAACTTGCTTTTTGGTCGAGAGGGTCGGACAAGAAGGGCAAAAGAAGGTCTTTTAGCACTCGACCCACCGCCCAAGTTTGACTTGGTGATCGTTGACGAGGCGCACCATTTACGCAATGCACAGACGTTTCTTCACCAAGGCGTCCGATACTTCTGTGAGAATGCCGAGGCCGTTATTTTTCTGTCGGCAACGCCGGTTCAACTTGGCAGCGAAGACCTTTTTACGTTGCTGAATATGTTGCGACCCGACTTGATCATTGATCATGCCAGCTTCAATCAAATGGCAGCGCCGAACGGGCCGCTAAATGCCGCAGCAGGCGAGTGCAGAGGCGCTAAGGAGGGCTGGCAGCAGCGTGCTTCTGGTCATCTGATGCGAGCCGCCGAGACACAGTGGGGACGCCTTTTCTTGCGAGAATCGCCTGTATTTCAGTCGGCATTTGATCTAGTTAACGGCGAGAACGTTAAGGATGTGGACCGGGTTTCGGTCACCAGGACGATTGAGGAGCTATACACATTCAGTTCCCTTATCAACCGGACGCGGCGAAGAGACATTGGTGAGTTTACGACTCGTACGCCGGAAACTCTTAACGTTCCGTTTTCGCCATCGCAGCAGGAATTACATGATAAATTGTTGCTAGTGATAGCAAAGATACTTTCTATCACGCACCAGCAGCAGAACGTCAAGTTCATGATGACCACGGTGCGCCGGCAGGCGGCTAGCTGTTTGTATGGGCTGAAGCCGCTTCTAAGCGAAATTCTATCTGGAAAGCTGCAAGATCTTGAAGCAGGTGATGTAGGCGATGAGGAGATTCAAGGCATTGATTCTCAAGTTTTGTCGCAGATAAAATCTGAAATAGATGAGATTTTGTCGCTTGCCGACAGGCTCGATCCGCATGACCAGAAAGCCGACAAACTGCTGCGAGTCTTGCGTGAAAAAAGTCGAATGCCGAACAACAAATCACTTTTATTCACAACCTTTCGCCATACGCTCAGCTATCTGGCTGGACGATGCCAGAACGAGGGATTCCGGTTTGGGGTTATTCATGGCGGCATAGCTGATGAGGTCCGTGCGGACCTGAGGAGTCGATTTGCGTTGGACAAAGAATGCGAAAATGCGATCGACATTCTTTTGTCATCAGAAGTCGGATGTGAGGGATTGGATTTTCAGTTCTGTGACTTAATGGTCAATTACGACCTGCCGTGGAACCCGATGCGGATCGAACAGCGAATCGGGCGGATAGACCGCTATGGTCAAAAAAGTGAGTCTGTCGCCATCGTTAACTTGATTACCCCGGGTACTGTTGATGCGGAGATTTATGAGCGTTGCCTACTGCGGATTGGAGTATTCAATCGATCTGTTGGTGGAAGCGAAGAAATCCTCGGCCAAATAACGCAGGAATTACGAACGATCGAAGAGTCGTTTACGCTTACGCCGGCGCAACGCGAGTCGCGACTGCAGCAACTTGCCGATAATAGCATACGTCGCATTCACGAAGAGCAGGCACTCGAAGCTAAGCAAGCGGAGCTATTTGGCTTGAGCGTTCCCAATCAGTCATGGCAGCAACAGCTAGAGGAGGCGGAATCGTTTTGGCTGTCGCCGGAATCGCTGCGAGAGACGGTCAAGGTATTCTTGGCCACCCTGCTTGAACCTTCGGGCGATTACATTCTTGGTGAGAAGCCACTTAAGACATTGCGTCTGAATCAGCAGGCCCGCGGTGCTTTGCTTGACAATTTTCGGAAAAGACCAAGGTCGAACGAGCCAGCTTGGCGACAATGGGAGTCCTTCCTGAAAGGACAAGTTCCGAACCTTGCGATAACATTCGATCAGCAGACCGCGACAGACAATCGCGAAGCGGTCTATTTGAATGTGCTTCATCCCTTGGTTCGGCAAGCGGCAGATACGCTGGGTGAACGCGATTCGATGCCGATTCACCTTTCGGTTGAGAGCAAATCGATGCCAATAGGAACACATCCTTTTGCCGTTTACCAGTGGCGAAAAGTTGGCGTGAAGCCGGATGATTCATTGGTGCCTGTGTCGACGAATCCTGAAATCGAATCGAATCTTTTGCAGTTGTTGCCAGATGCGACAGATGGGTCTTTGGTTACCGTAGACGATTCAAGTTTAAAGCAGTTGCTTGAAAAAAGACATCATCTAAAGTGGAATCAAGTTCGGGCTGATCACATGGCCGAGAATCGCGAACTGGTTGATCACCGCATTCAGAGCTTAGCGGCAAGCCAATTGGCAAGATGTAAACTGCTGCAAGATCAACTTGAGGCTGCAACGAACGAAAAAATAGTATTAATGAAAGCTCGTGAATTGGCATCGGCGCAAGCCGATGGAGACCGGCGAATGTCGGAACTTAACCTGTCTGCCGAGACGGCAGATATTCATTCACGGCCCGTTGTTTTCGGAACGATTACAGTTACCCAAGGTGCTGAATGATGAGATTCATTGAACAGGTTCGCGAAAAGCGAAAAAAATTAGCCGATGTTCTTGTTGACGACGAGTATTCAGGGCTCCGTAACTTGGTGGAAGAGCTGTACCCAGACAAGGCCCACTTTATTTACGAGTTACTGCAAAACGCCGAGGACGCGGGTGCCGAGCACGTAAAGTTCCAACTAGAAGATAGCCAGTTGGTTTTTGCCCATGACGGTCGGTCGTTTACGGAAGACGATGTGTGGGGAATCACAAATATTGGCAAAGGAACAAAACGGGATGACGAGGATAAAATTGGTCGATTCGGTGTCGGGTTTAAAGCGGTGTTTGCCTACAGCGAGACACCTTCGATTTGGTCACCAACCTTCAACTTCCAGATCAGTGACTTAGTATTGCCCAAAGAAATACCAGCTCAGGAAAGTTTTGGGCAATGGACGGTTTTTCGCTTTCCATTTAATAATCCCAAGAAGTCGGCCGGCGATGCGTTTGCTGAAACGGCTGAAGGGCTGGAGTCGCTTTCTGAAGAATTGCTTATTTTTCTTAAGAATATAAAAGTTGTTAGGTGGACGTTATCAAGAAATGTTCGTGGTAAGCTGAAACGGGTAGAGCACACACCGCATCTCATTGAAGTTCAAAAGTATGTCGATGAAATAGCGATTGCTAGTTCATGCTTCCTTCGGTTTTCTAGCCCGGTAACTGATTTACCGACTCAGAATGTAGCATTGGCGTTTCCGCTTGAGAGTCATGGGGAGCCTGCGTCATCGCCAACCGTTGTCGATATTGCCAAGCATTACCGTATTGTTCCAGCAGAGCCCGCTCGCGTGTCTGTCTATTTTCCTGCCGAAAAAGAGGTGTCTGGGCTGCGCTTTCACCTTCACGCACCTTTTGTCCCCGAGCTGAGTCGCGCAAGTGTTAAAGACACACCTGCCAACGAGCCTCTATTTGAGCAACTTGCGAAATTAGCGGCCAGTGCTCTGGTGTTGGTCCGCGATATGGGCTTATTAACCGTCGACTTCCTAAACGTATTGCCGCATGAGCATGACACGTTGCCTCGACGTTACCGCTGTATTGCCGAAGCGATCGTCGAAGCAATGAATTCGCAACCATTGACCCCAACGCAATCAAAGATTCATCTACCGGCTAGACGACTGCTGCAAGCAAAAGCCATTATGAAGGAGTTGTTTCCTAAAGAGGATCTGGCGCAACTCGTTGGTGAAGGCAGTTTCGCTGACTGGGCAGTCGCTGCTCCGCAGCGAAGTAGCCATGCAGACCGTTTTCTTTCAAGGCTTGAAATTAAGCGATGGGACACAGGCGAGCTTGTTGACCTTCTGGTCAAGCGAAGAAATGATGGTCAGTACTGGGACTACAATACTTACAAGTACAAGCAGCCTGAAGCCGACGAAATCTTCGACAGTTTGTTTGCAGGAAAGGGTGCCGATTGGTTTCAGAAATTTTATTCTTTTTTGTTTAAGGAACTTAGTGAAAGCGTAGACCTGAACTGTTTGAAAAATACTCTGATTGTGCGTCTGCGAAGCGGGGGGTTCTCGCGGCCGGACAAGGCTTTTTTTTCGAGCAGCGAGGCTGACAATGCGTCTTTCCCGCCCGTAGACCCGGCCGTTTTCTCAAGTGGAAAAAGCGCAATGGAGCAGGATGCTTCGCGTAGATTCTTACTGGCGGTCGGCGTTCGCGAAGTAGGTGAGTTGGAGCAGGTCCAAGCTCGCCTTGAGTCACATTACGGCCGATTTCCAGACAGAACTTTTAGCCAGCATGTCGATGACCTCCATCGGTTTCTCAAGCTGATTCGTTCCGATCCAAACTCAGTCAGAACACTATCAAAATTTGATTTGATACTGGATTCATCAGAACAATGGTGTAGGCCCTCGGACCTGTTTTTAGACCAGCCGTATTCTATTACTGGATTGAAAGCCTTTTATTCGGAGGTGCATTCCGCGACAGCGGCTAGAAAAGAGTTGTCGCATCGATATTTTGATGCTGGATTTTCAGGCCTGGTTTGCGATTTTGCGATAGCCTTGGGGGCGAAGACAAGTCTTGCTTTTGAAGAGGTTTCCTGTGAGAAGAACCCAAACGTAGATTACTTGGTGCGCCAAGCGCCGGGTCAGCCAAGTCGATACCAAATTAATCGTGATTACTGGATCAACGGATTAGACGAAGCGTTTAAAACGCCATCGGTTCGACTTGCCCGATTACTTTGGAAATCACTTATTGAGCAGGGAAATGAACGGTGGACTCGCGCAGAGTATCGAAACAATCAAACGCAGCCAACGCGGGAGAGTGTATCCCGATTGGCTGCTTTTTTACGCGACACCGCCTGGGTTCCACAGGCTGGGGGGCGATTTGTAATTCCTGCCGACGCTGATGATCGTTCGCTGCCGGATGATTTTGAGTTTGCGAGAGGGTGGAAATGGCTTTCGACCATCTCTTTTGGCAGTAATTTCGCGAAGCGAACTGAGGAATACAAGAAGAAGAAAGAGTTCGCGGTAGAACTCGGTTTTGAAGATGACGAATCGCTCGACGACGCCCGTTGGTTTGCGCAGCTTGATCCCGAGTTGCGTCGACAACTGATGTCGGAGTATCTGTCCCGGACTGTGTGTGAGCTTCCTGAAAAAGTCCCAGCGAATCCCGAGCGACGGTTCGCGAAAGTTGTTCAACTTGCGAATGATGCACCTGAAGAGGAGAAGGAGATTCGCCCTCGATCTGTATCGACGGTCGCTCCAGGGGTAAAGAAGGAGATTCGTCCATACCTTCGCGACCAGTACACGAATTCCGATGGCGATATGATTTGCCAAATTTGCAAGCACGCACTGCCTTTCGCGCTTGCCAATGGCGATCCGTTCTTCGAGACAGTGGCGCTGGTATCGGAAACTCGTAAAGTTCATTTCCAAAACTTTATAGCCTTATGCCCAAATCATGCCGCAATGTTTAGGCATGTGAATGAATCAACAGAAAGAATTCATGAGCTAGTCCACACGATTGAAAGCAACAGGCTACCATTAGTGATGGCGGGTAAAGATTTTGACGTATATTTCACCGAAACTCACCTCGCAGACCTTCGTGCAGTTCTGTCACTGGAAAACGACGGTGATCCTGATTCTTTAGATATGTCTGGTGCAACGATAGCGACACAATGAGAATGCGAGACAGGCGAAGGGTCGCTTTTACGCCAATTAAGCACCTCGCACGAATTCATTCGGAGTAATTGTTTATCGATGGCATGTAAGTAACTTCGCCGAACTCGACCAGGGTCTTGGTGAGTGTCGCCAGCAATTCTTGGAAGCGTTCCCAAGCGTGAGCGGGAAGAAGTTGGCTCTTAAGCTTTTTTCAAACTGTTCAATCGGATTGGGTTCGGGACTATAGGGTGGAAGGTGATAGACGAGCAACCCTTGTTCGGCCCAGTCATTCAATCGCAAGCGAGCTTGAAAGGCGCCGATGGTGTGACAAGATGCGTTGTCCAGAACAGCCACCGTTGTCTCGGTGAGCGCCTGGCAGTAGTCGCCGAATACTTCAATGACTGTCTCGCTCGTCACATACCCTTTGAGCAAGTAGGCTGCGGTTGACCCGTTTTGAGACTGAAGTCCCAAAACCTGGACGTTGCTTCCATGGGCTCCGGTGACGGGAACGTCGTATCGTTGCCCGGTAGGCTGCCAGCCATAGTGGACGACACCTTTGGCGGTCACGATCGCAAGGCGTTTGGAGGCGATTCAGAGCGGAAGCCGAACACGCGGGATGATGGTTGCATTTGCGTGGGTGACGACTGGGGTCGTAATCTCGGCGTTGTTACCAGTCGCCGGCGTGACCAGTGTTGGCGAGCTTGCGATGGCCTGTATGGGGGTTGCGATCTGGACATTCCTCGGATTGCTGACGTTGCCAACGCTCAGCCGACAGGCGTCTTATGCGCTTCGCATGACCTTGTTTGTGTCATGGGCCTGCATGGGAATGTTGGCTCGGTCGGTTCATTACAACGTCGGTCGCCGAGAATTGTGGGTGATGTTGCCGTCGGATTGAGGCCGAACTGAATCAGCGTGAAGTCGAGGTTGGCGAGCACGTTAAATGTCAAAGTAAATCGCGAGGGGCCACCAAAGTTACTTGCGGACGACTGACAAGGCGTCGGTCCAGGTGGTCGTACCAGCAACCGCCGAGAATAAGGATTATTCCGCATCCAAGTGTTGAAAATGTGGAAATACAGTTGTTCCACTACGAAAGGTCGAAGTGGCGCACCGTCAGATCGGCTTGGGCTTTTGGTCGCGTTCGAGACGTCTACGCTTGTGATCCGGAGAAGCTTAGAGATGGAGGCATGCACTATCGATCGCTGTTCGACCAATTGCATATTGACGCTAACTTGTACCAGTGCAATGAATCGATGGTAGCAAGTCCACTGTTTCGGGTTATTCAGAACTGCTTTCCAACAATCGCAAGCTTTCTGATTAAGGTCAAGAGCATGGGCCACGAGGCTCTTGCTCGCATGCTGCAAACGCTGGAGTCAGAGTTAACGATCGATCGGCTGGGATGTTCGCTCATGGCGGTTCACCCAAACTACCGCATTTCAATGCACCATCTTGCAACAGTTGATGCGCTTGGATACAGCGAAAAATACGAAGAAACCCTTTTTAGCATGATCAGCCTTTGCGGAAATCTGTATTCATAAAGCGGGTGTCGCAGGTTCGATTCCCGCCGGGGCATCAGTCTGTCCAGCAACCGCGCCCGCCGATGATGCTAACGCGCCCAAGCAGAGTCGGGGTGTGCGCCGGTGGAAGTGGGGTGATATTCACCCACGATTTCGACATTCGTTTTCTCGGGAATCTCGTCTTCATGTCCTGTCAAAGAGAAGATGGCATTGACCATCAATCGTCTCAGATCTTCACTTTGCCAATCCAGTGATGCACCCGCGGTTGTTGTGAATGAGCGGCCTTGCTTTCCGGACGGAGCGATATAGTTTTTGAACCAAGCAAACGGCATCTGCTTGTCTTGGCGATGGTCCGTAACAGGCGGAGCATCAGGTGCAAGGCCTGATAGCACTTGACCGTACATCAACACCGTGTCGTCGGCGGTAAGCCGTTCAACCGAATTGACATCGGTATGACAAAACAACGAATCCGCAACTCCGCGCAGAACAGGATGCGTGCGATTGTCAGGGTTGACACTGGCAAGCGTCGCCTCTTGCTGGAACTTCCCAAAGTGCGCAATCCATGTATCGCCTAAAATCTGTTGACCAAAACCACCCGGCCACTTGGTGCTGCGAAAATCCCAGTCTTTATAAATGCTGGTGCTGGCCGGCGAATAACGAAATGCATGGGTCGCATTGCGAATTCCCAATACAGGTTTTCCCGCATTCACATATTCAACAATGTGCTTCATCTGCTGGTCCGGTAATTCGCGAAACCGAGCAAATATGACCATCAAATCAGCAGTTTGTAATTCGACCAATCCAGGGATGTTGTCGTTTCGATTGGGATTGATTTGGCCGGTACTGGGATCAATGGCAAACAGCACGGTGCATTTATAACCATGATGCTGCGCAAGCAGTTTCGCAAACATCACCATCCCTTCCTCGGATCGGTAATATTCCTCGCCGGTAACAAAAACTATGTGTTGGCCGCTGCCGATCCCCGCTTTACCCGCGACGCAAAACAGAGGAACCTCTGCCGATGATGCTGTGGGTAAGAGCATAGAAAGTACAGCGAGAAGCAAAAGAGAGGTTTTCATCGGAGGTATTTCCGGCGTTATCGAGACGAGAACTTAGAGGCCAGCAACAGCGGCAAGCGACTCATCGGCCTCAGCTTTCTGGCGTTGCAAACCGCAAGACCGCTTGGGACCACTGGTTGAGGTTTTATTTGCCACGGGCCGACGATGCAACACGCTTTTCGTGTGAGTCGTTTCCGTTTCAGTTGCAAAGCCGACAATTCTTTCGTGCTGTGTCAGTACCGATTCGACCAAAGCTGACTTGAATCAGGTCGCCGGATCAGCGACAATTAGTTGGTCTCGTTGGCAGTCAGCGGTAAAACTGATTTACCCTGCCTAGCCTGGCTTTACCCTGCCAAGCCTTGCGGTTGTTCCGCTCCCACCTTACCCTCCGCGCCCGGCCGCCACGATCGGTTCTCGCTGATGCAGAAGTTGCTGTCGACGATCATGCCAGCGGTTGCCGTCTGGATTTTGACTTTGATACTGGGTGTCAGCGTGTTTGCTGCGGATGAGGTGTCAGCGGACCCCGGCAGCGTCGACGCCGCTCGGTTCAGTTCCAGTGTCTTGCCGCTGCTGCAGACGCATTGTTTTCGTTGCCACGGAAAGGCTGGCCAGGACGGACTCATCCGCTTAGAAGGACTTTCGACCGATTTAGTTCAAGACCGTGCGGCGGCAGAGCATTGGCATGAAGTGCGGAATGCTCTGCATCGTGGTTCGATGCCGCCAGCGGACGAAGCGATTTTGCCTGAGGCAGATCGCGCGACAATCGTCAACTGGATCGACAGCGAGATCAAACGGACGTCCAACCTTCTCCGCGACCGCACCGGGCGTGTCGTGATGCGGCGGTTGAACCGCACCGAATACCATCACACGATGACCGATTTACTCGGACTGGAGCTCGATTACGCACGTGATCTGCCGCCGGATGCGATTTCCGAAGATGGTTTTAGCAACGATGGTCAATCGTTGCAGATGTCGCCGATCTTGTTGGAGTATTATCTGGAAACCGCTCGCCGCGCACTTGATCGCGTGATTGTCAGCGGCCCGGCGCCGGAGGTTTTTCGCCATGAGTTCACCGCCAGCAACGTCAAGCAGTGGCTGGGGAAGCCTCACTATTCCAACCGCCTCGGACGCCAGCAGCAGTTCTTGGCCAAGATCGAAAAGGATTATGCGTTAGCCCATGACTGGCGGAC
>DNWZ01000081.1 GCA_003506095.1 Planctomycetaceae bacterium
GCTCTACCCATGACCGTTTCTCCCTTTTGGCCCCAATATTACCAATCAACCGCCGCCAAGTCAACAAAAGGTGGGTGGCACAAATCAAATTAGGCGGTTGAGAGCGCAGTCGATGGTAGCCCCGCTTCTTATCTAGTCGGTGCAAACGATTTAAGCATCCGATGTAGCGAAACGCTGAATAAGCTCGCACGAAGCGTTCCGTTCTCCGACGTTAAACGATTCATCGTTTCGTTTTTCTTGCCTGGTTGGAAAAAATATTCTGAAAAGCCGATCTCGCCTATCCGCTACGCTAATTCTCGTAAGGAAATCAATCAAGCTTGCGAACGCAATTAATGACTCGATCGATACCCTTGCGAATTTGGTTGGAGACTGGGCCCCCGTCAGCGCATACGAACAGAGGGCCCTCAGCCGATAAATGGCGCGATCTTTGCGTAAAGAATGAAAAGCTCGTTTCGGTTGGCTGGGCTCGGCAATCTATCGTTCATTCTATTGTTAGTGGATTCTAAAACATGCAGTATGTTAAGTTGAGAAAAGCGTTTACGCTTGTGGAATTGTTGGTCGTGATTGCGATTATAGGTGTGATGGTGGGACTTCTGTTACCAGCGGTACAAGCCGCTCGCGAAGCCGCACGAAGAATGCAGTGCTCAAATAATATGAAGCAATTAGGGCTCGGGTTGCACAACTATGAGAGTGCGTACAATCGATTTCCGTATGCAGTGGGGCGAAGTGGTTCGATCGCTGCCGGCTCGGCAATCGCTGGCGCGACCCGAGTGCGTAACCAGAAAGGCTGGATTGCGGTTTTACCATTCATTGAACAGCAGGCCCTCTACGATTTAGCAGATTTGAACTTAGCTTTCAGTTCGCATGTACACTCGTCTGCTACGACAAGCACAATCGGCGGACCACCGCCCGGAGCTGCAGGAAACCCGAACGATGTTGTGGTCAGTACTCCCGTCCAAACGTTTCTCTGCCCTTCCGATCCAGGCCCAACGAATTTTGCTTCGGTCGGTGATGTGAACTATTCGATAGCGCCTGGAAGTACTACCCGCCAAGGGGCTTATACGAACTACGACTTTAGTGTTCGTGGAACTTCCAACTCGACCGAAGTCTGGACTCGCGAGCCGGCGGCTACCCGACGAATGTTTGGAATGGATGACTGGTCTAGGCTTCGCGATGTGACCGACGGCACCAGTAACACGGTCATGGTTTGTGAAACAACTCGCCGCGCGATTGATGGTATTCCCCAAACTTGGGGCTATTCAAAGTGGGTCGGGAATGGCGTAGACCTTGCAAATCCTCGAGGAATTAACAATCTGATTTGCTGTGGCTGGGACGCCACTCCCAATGCCCGACCACGCATTCGCGGGCAGATGGGAAGCTGGTCTGCGGCGGGCAGTCTGCACCCAGGCGGTGCACACGTTACCCTTGCGGATGCTTCCGTAAGGTTTATCAGCGATTCGGTCGAAATCGTCACACTGCAACGCCTAGCGTTCATTGCTGACGGCCAGGTTATCGGCGAACTGCCGTAACTGGTCGCGGGTTGACACTTGCTTTCGTCACCCAATTCAACGCTTTTGATTCGGTCCAGGCCCACGATCTCTTACCGACTATTCGCTAAGTGAATGCGGGTCTGACTTTTTGTGTGAGTGACCATTTTTGAAGTGGTTAAGCAGATTGGCACAAGTGAATCGGTTTAATCGGCAGGACACTCGGCCTTTCAAGGCCGGAGAGAAGCCGAAAATCAAACGATCCCGCTCGACGCGAGAAGGCTTCCACACGGATTTTGACCGGCTGAATTGCGCAGACCTGCTTCGAAAACCGGGCATAATCGTGCCTGAGTTAGTGCATTCTAAGTTTATTGTAACTCTGAGTTTCCAAGGTTTGATTGTGAAAAATTGTAAGTTTTGTTTTGCCTTTACAGCACTTGCCGCGTTTTTGCTTACTGGTTGTGAGGCAGACACTATTGGTGAGGTCGTGCCTGCCGCTGGTAACGTGACTTTAGATGGTAAACCGATAGCGGGTGTTTCGATCAGCCTTGTGCCCCAAGAAGGTGTTAAGGGTCGTGGTGGTTATGGCACTACTGGAGAAGATGGATCTTTCACGCTGCAAGCCGATATAGATGTTATGGGAGTTCCCGCTGGCAATTACCGAGTGATGCTTCAAAAGTATACGATGCCCGACGGTTCGCCCATTCCGCCCGATACTTCCGGCGCTGATGCAGGGATAGTGAATCAATTGCCACCGGTTTATAGCGATCCGGAGCAGTCACAAGTGTATGTGACCTTTCCGACTCCTGACGGCCAACCGGTAAAGATTGACCTGAAGTCGCGACCGCGGTAATGTCAGCGCAATTTGAAATAGCAGTCGATGGCTGCTATTTACCCAGTGCTAAGAATCGATCTGCGGCTTGGTCCCAGATCTGGGTGTTGTGGGGTTTGTAAACCTTGGGTGCAAAGCTCGCCCGCACCAAAGCGCGTGCTTCATCGACGCCGCTCAATCTTCCTGTGCCGATCATCTGCATCAGCACATTTCCTGTTGCGGTTGCTTCCACCGGACCGGCGATCACAGTGCGATTGCACGCGTCAGCAGTCATCTGGCACAGCAGCGAATTGAGCGATCCGCCGCCGACGACGTGAATCGTTTTGATGTGGCCATCGAGAATCCGTTCCAGAGATGCTAGGCAGACACGGTATCGAAGTGCCAAACCTTCTAAGGCCGCGCGGTACAGTGTGCCGTGGTCAGCGACTTCTGCCTGGTTGGTTGCTTTCGCATAAGATCCGATCGCGTCAATCATATCGTCTGGTGCAACGAATCGTGGGTCATCCGGATCGATCAACAGGCTCAGTGGCGGTGCCGCTTCAGCCTGGCGGACCATCGTATCCCATGTGACCGAGATTTCGCGACGCTGAAGTGCCGCGCGAATCTGTTGGAAAATCCACAAGCCACCGATGTTCTTTAACAACCGCGTGCTGCCGCGCACGCCTCGCTCGTTCGTATAATTCAATTCACTGACCGTGTCGTTGATGATCGGATGCGGGATTTCACATCCCATCAACGACCATGTGCCACTGCTGATATAGCACCAGTCGGGTTTCGACGGGGCAAAGTTATCAGCCGGAACGGCCAGCACGGCCGAAGCCGTATCGTGCGTCGCCGGAACGATCACGGGCACATCGTGTAAACCGGTTGCTGTGGCGACTTGCGGATCGAGGTTACCCAGACGAGTTCCCGGCTCGATCGGCGGTGCAAAAATTTTCGCAGGCAGACCGAGTCTTTCAATCAGTTCCAGCGACCAGGTGCCTGTCTTGGCGTCCAGCAACTGCGTCGTCGACGCATTGGTCACTTCGATACTACGCTGGCCCGTTAATAGCCAATGAAAGAAATCGCCCATCATTAAAAATGACTCGGCGCTGCGCAGTGCCGGTGAGCCGCCTAGCGATTGGGCCAACAATTGGTACAGCGTGTTGATCTCCATAAACTGCACACCCGATGCAGCGAAGATTTCGCCGCGCGGCACCAGCGAAAACGCTTTCTCGAACATCCCGTTGGTACGCGAATCTCGATAGTTGAACGCCGGCCCCAGCGGGACATCCTGCGAGTCGATCAACACGTAATCGACTCCCCACGTATCGACCCCAACCGATTCGATTTGGGGAAATTGCCCCGCGGCTGTCGCCAAGCCTGACAGGATATGTTGCCACAACCCGACGCTGTCCCAGACGAGCGTTTTACGCATCCGCACAGGCCCGTTGGAAAATCGATGGGCCGTTTCAAGTTGCAATTGGTCGCGAACAATCTGGCCAGCGATCACACGACCGCCGGAGGCGCCTAAATCGATTGCAAGGTGGGCTGCGGAGGACATAGTAAAACCGAGACGTTGGAAATGAGGGGTTGTGGGGAGAAAACTGAATAGGGGGCTATGACTTTAGCAGGCCTATCCTAACGCAGACAGTGAAAAACACGATACGGATTCCATTTGCCATCGCGACGCTGAACGATCGCTCGCAGGTTGCCCTGGCGGTCGATCACGGCGACTTCGTCACCAGGCGTTTCGCTTTCCGGATCGATTACGATCTTGATGCCGTGTGTCAATAAATCGATCTGCGATTGCGGCAAGTCGACCTTCGGCAAGTGCGCCACGCCACGAGCCAAGGGTAATACCAAATCGTCGATCGCGGTATCGGCAATTCTGTCGATCGAAATGGCCGTTTCGAGCGAAAACTTGCCAATCGCAGTTCGCACCAAACTTGTCATTACAGCGGTTGTATTGCATTTGGCCGCCAAGTCGATTCCGAGCGTACGAATGTAGGTGCCGGTGCCACAGCGGATCGTGGCGGTGACGTCCGGATAGCTATAATCGAGAATGTTGATTTCGTCGATTCTTACCACTCGCGATGGCACCTCGACCGATTTTCCTTGATGAGCAAACTTATAAGCTTTTTTGCCGCCGATCTTGATCGCTGAATGAGCCGGCGGGATCTGAGTGATGTCGCCAATGAGGGCTTTCGCCGCCGCATCGATTTCGTCGCGAGTCGGTTGATGCGGGTTTTCTTCGGCGACGATCGGCGATTCCAGGTCACCCGACTGGCTTGATTGACCGAGTCGAAATGTTGCGAGATATTCTTTCGGTTGTTGATGAAGGTAGGGAACCAATCGCACCCCGGCTCCGACACCTACCAGCAGCACGCCTGTGGCAAGCGGATCGAGGGTGCCGGCGTGTCCTACTTTAGGAATCTTTGCGGGCTTAGGCGACGATTCTCGCAATCGCCAGACGACGCGATTGACCACATCGCGACTGGTCAGGCCGAGCGGTTTGTTGATGCACAACAAGCCAAAGACGCGGTCGGTTTCAGTATCCACGTTGCAGACCCGGTTGAACGTCTAAGTCGAGCGATGCGAACTCGCCGCGTTTGATTTTTTCCCAACCGATCGCTCCCATCACGGCGTTGTCGGTACAAAGTTCTGGCGGGGCGATCGTCAGCGTGAAACGATGCGTGGATGCGGCGCTGGCAAGTTCGCGGCGCAGGCGAGGGTTTATCGCTACGCCGCCACCGACACACAATTGCCCAACATGATGCTGCTTGACCGCACGAGTCGCTTTCACGACAAGGCACTCCACCACAGCGGCTTCGAACGATGCACAGATATTCGCTTTCGTCTGCGGGTCGATCTGTAATGAATCGAAGTCAACTTTGCCGGGGCCAGCGATCGCATATCGCACCGCGGTCTTCAAACCGCTGAAACTGAAATCGTAGTTCGCATCATGAATCATCGCGCGGGGAAACTGATAAGCCTTCGCATCGCCCGATTGGGCAAGTTTTGAGACTGCGGGGCCGCCCGGAAATCCTAATCTCAACATCGCCGCGACCTTATCAAACGCTTCGCCAGCGGCGTCGTCGATCGTGCCGCCCAAGTAGGTCATATCCAGAGGGCCCGTGCAATGATAAAGACTGGTATGCCCGCCGCTGATCACCATGCCGACGCACGGATAGACGCTCTGCGGCATCGCGGCCAGTTGGCACGCATACAAGTGAGCATGCAGGTGGTTGATCGCCACCAGCGGTTTACCCCAAGCGACGGCCAGCGTCTTTGCGGCGATCACACCCACCAACAGCGATCCGGCTAGTCCGGGCGTGTGCGCCACTGCGATCGCCGTGAGGTCTTGCGGACTGATTTTCGATTGCCGCATTACCGAGTCGATGACCGGCAAAATCCGCTCCACATGGGCACGCGAGGCGATTTCGGGGACAACGCCAGTGAATCGTTCGTGCAATTTTTCCTGGGTTGCGATCGAAGACCCAAGAATCGTGCCGTCTTGTTCAATCACTGCCGCCGCAGTCTCGTCACAGGTCGTCTCGATGGTTAAAAGCGGCATAATGCGAGCCATGATGGTCAACG
>DNWZ01000027.1 GCA_003506095.1 Planctomycetaceae bacterium
CCCTTGCAAAAAACCTCGCACAATCATCCGGGCACGCAAGTCGAGCCGTTTGATCTGGTTCAGCGATTCGGGTGAAAGTTGTGAGGCCACTGAGTCATCCTTCGACGGTCGACAATAAGGATTCAAAACGTTTTAAATCCATCTCCGGTGGCGATTGCTGGTCGGTATCATCGATCGCCACCGCCGCAATATAACCGTCGCGTGGTGAAAAGGTGATGAACTGCCATTGTCGACCATCTTCCAGCGATGGGTTCAGCATCTTTACTCGCGGTCGTTGGTCATCGATGTTTTCAAACGCAAAGTCGGCCAGCGGCATCGAAAGCCCGGTGCCGATCGCCTTGATGAACGATTCCTTGAGCGTCCAGACCCGCAAAAACGCATGCAGTTTCATGTCGGCGTCGAAGTGATCCATCACATACTCAACTTCCGGTTTAGCAAAGTATCGTTCGGCCAACGCCACATCGGTGCGCCGCGAGATTCGTTCGACATCGACACCGACACTGCCACCCTGGGAATCGGCAAACAGGACCATTCCGTCGGTGTGAGCGACATTGAAAGGGCGTACCAGCGGTTGGGGCGCGATGACAAACGGTTTGCCGAACTGAGTGAACGAAAACACGATTTCGGTCGGGCTGAACGTCCTGCGGATCTGCCCTTGGGCAACGCCGGCAACGCTGTCGCCGTCGACTGTACTTGCCAACAATTTCCTCGCCATACCTCGGCCGACGACATGTTGGTTCCGCGCCGTCAGCACTCGAAAACGATCCGCCCGCTCCACTTCTTCCGGCGTCAACCAGTTCAAGCAACGGCGTTCCAGCTCGCCAGGAAGATCCGACGATGCGTTTGCGGACCAAACTTTGATCATTGACTCCACCGCTCACTCCATTCATAGGCCACTGGTTACCGATGGGTATCGCCAAAATCGCTACGACCGTCAATCTCGCGCGGATTCTGGCGAAACTGGACCACTGGGCATTCAATGCGTCGATTATGACGTATCTGTTGTTGTATCGGTTCTCAGAGCCAATCCGGAAAGGGGGGCTGACCCAGTCGGCCAACACGACATGTTCGAATTAACAACCCAGCAGTCACAAATGATGCTGCTCGCGGGGATCATTTTGATGGGTTGGATCCTGATCCGCCGTCAAATCAAAGCCCGTTATCGCCAGAACGCTCAATCTCGCAACGACCACGACTTTGCCAAAACGTTGGCAAGGGCCGACAAACCCCGCGCCATTCCGCTCGCATCGGCTCCACCAGAGACCCAGCGTTGGCAAGCCGAAATGTTGGATCTGCAGCGAGAACTCAAAGCCGAACTCGACATGAAGATTGTTGTGGTTCAGTCGCTGATTCGCCAAGCCGACGAGAAGATCTCGCAACTGTCGGCGCTGAAGCAACAATAGGACTCGGCACCAGCTAGCCCAGAAATCATCATGGGTGATAAAAGCTCGCAACCAGGCGATTAGTTCAAGAGCAAATGAAACACCCGTAGAGCAGTCCCGGTCGCTCGTGCGTTGTGATCCGAAGCGATGCGCACGCGGACATTGTGGAGGCCTGGATTCAAGTTGTCATCCAGGATCAATGCCCACGGCAAATGCAAACGCTCGCTCCAGTTCGTAAATGTATCGATCTGACGATACTCGCCGCCGTCGATACTGAACTCAATGTACCCCGCATCGGGTCCAGCGGCGATGAAGAGGCCGCAACCGGTGCCGGTGAAATTGAATTCAAACATCGATCCGGGTTCTGTGCCGACCAAAGCGGGGACATCAACAAAGCCGGCTCGCGTCCCTTGTTGGTCCGCTGGTTTCCACATGGCGTTTAACGAGAAACCCTGCAGATTTTTCACATCGGCGAGGCTGCCCAAACGACCTTGTGCATAGCATTGGGCATCGATCATCGCAGGAATCGTGTGCCGTTTGTTTGTCTCGGCAGGAGGCAGTGCAAAGGCGATGTCGAACATGCGCGCGATGCTGTTGGCGTAGAGTTGATGCCCAAACTCGGACGGGTGAAGATCCTTAAAATCTTTATCCCAAGTGAACTCACCTGCGTCGATACGGTCAGTGACTTCGAGTGAAAGGTTCAGCGATGCGTTGTTATATGCGGCGGCCACTTTCTCATGCTGCGCAATGGAAACCGGCACGCTGCCCCTGCGATAATCTTCCATGTGTGACGGCATCACGAAGTGTAAGTGCACAATGTCCATCAGTGGATTGGCCTGGCGGGCATGTCGCACCAAGCCCTCCATTGCTCGCAACATCTGCTCAGGATGATCGGGAATATTCGTACTGTCATTCACCGCCGCTTCGACGAAAAGCAAATCGACTGGGCCTTTCGACAATACATCTCGTTCCAGCCGGAAAGCATGCGGTACCGAGCCCATCGAACTGATGCCTGCTGCAATGAACTCAAACTTTGTATTTGGAAACTTCGTTTCGAAATACTTCATTGTATGATCCCGCCAGCCACGGCCCGCCGTGATCGAGCCGCCAAGGAAGGCAATCCGCCCCCTCTTTTCGAGCTCAAACTTCCGATACGCGTTCTCGGCGCCCAATCGTAACTCGAAGTAATCGCGACCTTTTGGCAAACGGCTTGGATGGTAGTTCTTTGCATCGGCGAGCCTTTGATCGAGCCACGGAGCGATCTTCTCCGCCCACTTCGCACCATGTTCGCGCAAGCCGGGGCCGCTGAAATGGACCCCTTGTCCGTTCCGCTCGCGCAGTGCTCCTTTCAGGGCATCACTGTCCGGTCCCTCCAACGCGATACCGTCTCGCCACAACGATGCCTGCGCGGCACGGATATCTTCGCTCGCTTCGTCGTCCGGCGAGTGATAACTGACTTGCGCGACAAACCAGGGCGCATCCCAACCGATCGCTTTGCGTGAGTCGCGGATGATGCTTTCCAGAAACTCGCGATAGAGATGGCCCGGCAATGTCCGCGTCGGGTCTTTCTGGTTCGCATCACTTTCGCCTTGGTGCCAGAGGACCGCACGAAAGCCATAAGGCCCCAGCTGTTTCATCCGTGCGACAAAAGCTTCATAGGCATTGCCGCGACTGACCCACGAGCCATCGGCAAGTCGCTCCACTCGGCTCTCGATTGTCGGCGGATTTGCAAACGTCACACCTTTAGGCAACCACTCCCGTACGCTCGTGGCGCCGATGCCGCAGGCGATGATGCCTACCGGAACGTCCAGTTTGGCGACCAACGCATCAGCGAAAGGCGGAATGAAACTTCCACCCGCTCCGCTCGCACCGGGTTGCGGATCGTCGGCAAGTCGCCACGCCTTGCCATCGAAGGTTGCGACACGTCCGCTTTGCGAACGTTGTTTTTCCTCGCCATGATTTGCCGAATTCGATTGTCCGGCGACAACAAACACCTCACCGATACCGACCTGATCGACCGTGCCGCTGGTAATGATTTTGCCCGCGTGAGTAACCCGAATCTCCAGCCGCCACCAACCGCCTGCGGGCCCCTCGACCGTGCCCTTAAGCGTCCGGCCTACCACCGATCCGGTAACTCGCAGCCAGGGCGTTTTGTCTCCTGCCCCGGAAAACTGTGCCTCGATCGCACAGTCTGTCGCCAGCAATTCCTCGGACAGTTCGCCTGTGATTCGCATCTGGCCAACACTCGGACCGGAACGTTGCACGACTTGATGGTCAAGCGGCGATGTCAGGCGCAGTTGGGCGGCTTGCAGTTCCGCCAACTGCACGAGCAACAAGCCAGCAAACAGAGCGAGTGTCGGTTTCATCGTTCGTTCTTTAGATGAGAGTGGTCGGTTTATGAGTAAATCAATTGGATTTCAAGGCCTATCCGAAAACCATCAACCGCTTTAGCGCTAGCCGTGGTTGTCTTTTCCACTCGGATAGGCTCTTAATGTCCATGCTTCAGATGCGAGGGCATGTTACCGGCCGCTTCGAGATACTTTAGCAGGTCCAGGACTTCGTCTTTCGTGAGCACGTCTAACAGCCCCGTAGGCATTGGCGAGACGGTTGACGCATTCATTTCATCAACGTCTTTCTTATGAATCGTCGTCAACGAATTGGGGGTCAGAAGGTTGGTAGCGACTTGATAGATTTTTTTATCTTCTTTGACGATCACACCCGTTATTACACGACCTTCATTCGTTAAAAACCGATAGTTCTGAAACTTTTCTTGAATCTTTGACGAAGGCTCTATGATTTGCCGAAGCAGTTCTTCGCCCTTTAACGTTTTTGTGGACTCCACCAAATCGGGACCAAGATTGATCCCATGCCCTGCGACGACGTGGCATTGATGACAATTCGCCTTCACAAAAGCGGTCATGCCGCGTTCTAACGCGCGATCATCTGCGGTCGCCAAGCCCTTTGCAACGTCGTTGAAGTCCGACATGGTCCACTGCTTAACTACTTTCGGTTGACTGCCTGCCAGCAACGTTTGTGCGGCCTGGTCGTTATCCGCGACAACCATCACTCCGTTCATCACCACCCAATGTCCTGGGAACGTACAAACGTAAGGGTAGACGCCAGGTTCTTTCGGCGCTTCGAATCGTAGGACGTCGATCAAGTTAGCTCGCGTGGGGCCGATCATGCTTGTCGCCTGCAGAATGAGCCCCTTCTTTGACATGGGAATGAAATCGGATGCTGCGTTTCGAGGGTCCTTCGCCATCTCGTTTGCGGCCATCCCGACTTCCGCTAACGCATCTGGCATTACGATCACTAAGTTGTGGTCGGTTGCATCAGGGTTAGTGAAAACTAGTTTGACCGGTTGCCCAGGCGCAGCGACAAAACTCTTGACGTCGAAAAGCATTCGTTCTGGAAGGCAAGAGATTTCGACTCGTTTCAATTTTGGCTGGTTGTCGAAGGCGGCTTCGCTTGCTGTCGGTGTCGGCTCTTTGATGACAATCTCTTTGGCTGCCTGCTTCATCATTGCCGCGATGTTGTAGTTCGGATTCGATTCCCAGAATGGTCGAATCGTTCGCGAACCAAACGCACAATCAATGGCGTACGCGACATGTCCAGCCCGGGGATGCTTCAACACATCAAGCATCGCTTCGAATGCAGACTGCGTACCGATGTAGGTGGCAGCGATCGCTGCTTCCATCCGGACAATCGCGTTCGAATCATTCGCCGATCGCCTTAATAGTTCCGAGGCATCCTCGAAGTGGCCATGCCAGCGGCGTAACTGTTGTGTTGCCGCGGCCCGCGCGTGGTGATCATCGCATGACAGGAGTTCACGAAGCAGATCGGTTTGAACGCTATCGATCCAACGATAGGTCCAAATCGCTTCCATCTGGTGATGTCGAAAGCGAGAATCTGTTGGGTCGAGTTTCGCAACCCATTGATCCAATCGCTCCTTCACCACGCTAGGGTCTCGCTCACCGAGTTCACGTTTGCTCCAGTATCGAATGCGGTACTCAGGACGCTTGAGGTGATCCAGCAGTTCATCGATCGACGCATCCGCAATTCTAACAGGCTCTTGAGTCGGTTTATCCTTGGAGGTAATGCGCCAGATGCGACCCGAATGGCGGTCGCGGCGTTCATCACGAAGTGAGTATTGAGCGTGTCCCTTTACCGGGTTGTACCAATCACAAACGTACAAATCGCCCCGTGGCCCGAACTGCAGATCTACTGGTATGAAGCTTAGGTTGGTCGAGAACAACAGGTCACCCACGTATTGTTCGTCGTATCCAAAGGGGCCTTCGATCCACTTATGAATCTCAACACGATTGGTCGGCTTGTAGCGAACCTTGATAAACCCGCCTTGCAATTCATCAGGGAACGTGGCGAAGTCTACGAACTCATGACCACAAACGCCCGAGTATGCTTGCAGGCCTTTGGGGGCAGGATGTTGTTGGGGATAGGGAGGATCGATCGCATGAAACGCCGCAGCGTAGACCGGATGGCTGGCAACATGCTGGCCCCAATCATCGAACGTCACACCCCAAGGGTTCGTGCTCGGATACGTTCCGAAACTCGTCAATCGAAAGGTGGTTGGATCGTAGCGAAACCAGCCACTGTTTTGCTGGCGGACCGGGCCATAGGGAGTTTCGACTTGGCTGTGGTGGAAGATCGACTCGCGAAACAGCAAATCGCCATCGGGCGTCCAAGTGAAGTCGTGGAGAGCATGATGGGAATCTTCGGTTCCGAATCCTGACAAAACGACTTCATGAATATCTGCAACATCGTCGCCATCGGTGTCTTTGAGAAACGTCAGGTTCGGTTGTTCCGAAACGTACACTCCACCGTCACCAAGCTCGAACGACAAAGGGATATGCAGGTCGTCGGCAAAAACCGTCGACTTGTCGGCACGTCCATCGCCATTGGTATCTTCCAAAATCACGATCTTGTCTTGCGGTTCTTTGCCGGGATAAACATGAGGGTAAGTCGTTGAACAGCACACCCACAAGCGTCCACGCGAATCCCATCGCATCTGAATAGGGTTCACGATATCAGGAAAATCCTCTTCGCCGGCAAAGAGATTCACCTCGAATCGTGGATCGACTTGAAACGCCTTGCGTTCATCCTCTGCGCTCAACCATTCATTGATACCACGCGCTTCTTTCGTTGGTGGAAGTGGCGGGACATGGGAGTCATCGACTTTGGCCGATACCGATTTTCCCTGCGAGATCTCCCAAATGCGTTGATCACGATTAGCGACCATCATGTCAAAGTTCCGCATCGCGGGAAGGAAATCAAGATATCCGTAATCCTTGTTTCGCCCGCCGGTATAATAAAAAGTATTCAGCGGCCTGAAGCGACGGAAAAACTGTTTGTTCTTGTCAACAATAGCTTCGACCAAGGGATCATTGATTTGCGGAAGCTCGACTTGAAAGGTTGCTTGAAAGAGTTGCTCGGAAAACAAACGGTCGCCGTTCTTTGTTAAGTGCACTCCATTGATGGTCAACTCGTCCCCAGGACTTTGCATCGCCCGGTCGGTCGCATCAAACAGGTTGATACAAGCGACCTTTTGTTCGCGTGCGATCTGCTGCATCGCTTCTGCGTACAGTTTGATCCGTCCGTTATTTAAATCGGCGGCATTGACGCCGGGACGATTTTCGTTTGCGATTGGGGCGACGATAACGATTCGCGGAGCTGTTTTGCCGTTGAAGGCTTTAGCTTTCAAATTCGCGATATAGTCACGAGCCGTCTGTTTGAATTTTTCCAAACCGACTTGACCCGCGAATGATTCGTTGAATCCGAACGCGGCGAAAATGACGTCGATTTTTTCATGCAGGAGGTGTTGATCGGTGCTAGCAAAGTTTGCCGGTCGCGGTTGCACGTCCATTTCGTCGGCCGACCAAGCCAAATGACGCACGATCAATTGATGATCGGGGAATTGCTGGTGCAGGAACGCTTCGAATTGACCAAACTGTTGCGAACGCTCGAAGAGCGTATTGCCGATCAGTGCAATCCGATCGCCTTTGTTCAGCTTCAGTGGCAAGGTCGTTTCGACCGGTATTGCTGGCCCTGGCTGCGGGGCGGTTTGTTCGTAAATCGCATACTGGGCAAAGCTGTCGTCTTTGATCTCTGGTGGAACGGCAAGCTTTTCATTCTTAGCGTCTTGCACCACAGTGCCGGTTGAGAACGTGGACTTTTTGGGTTGCGTTTTCAGAACTGGCTGGTCAGCAGTTGCTGAGCGAGAAACGATCGCGACAGACACTAAAGTCACGATGGCAAGGAACCGATTCATAGTGACAAGTCTTGGGCGGGAACAATGGGAGATAAGCATTTCAGCGTGACCGGGTCTTCTGGAGTATACTCGATCGGCGATGATTGCGAGGCAGACGATCTATCGCTATCGCCATCGCAAGGCCACCTTGAGTTTCTATGCCGAGTCGTTTGCCCAGAATCCTTGAAATCGTTCGTCGTCTTTCACGCCCAAGGGAAATTGGCTGCAATACTCATGACTCGCAATACCTGCCAATTCTCGTAGGGCTTGATGAATGTGTTCTGGCCGTGCGCGAATTCCATCATGCGAATCGACGTTCAACGTATCGGGGGCGATCGGCACAAGTAGTTGTTTCTCATCCGTAGCGCCCAAGACTCGATTCCCGGTGATTCCTGTCCCCATGAACATGATCGAGTTGATCGACCAATGGTCTTTGCCGTTGCCTGAATTGTAAGTTGGAGTACGTCCCATCTCGCTTTGCATGACAATCACCAGTTTGTCACGGATCTGCAAATCTTCGGACTTCTTTAACAAAAAATCGATGCCAGCAAGAAACTCGGGTAACAATTTCATCTGATCGACGTCATTGTTATTGTGGCTATCGAATTGACCAATTGAAAGGTTTGCCGAAACGCACACACCTGCCTTGAAGGCAGCCAACGCAATATCACACTGCTGATGCAACCTTTTTTTAGCGACCTCTTTGGGTATGAACGGCACGATCCGATTGAGCGTTTTGGAATTGCTCTGAGCGGCAAACAGCATACTCTCACTTCGCTGTGTCCTTGGCAACAACGACGGCTTGACTCGCGTCTGGAATTGGTCTTCCAACGCACGTTCGATTCGGTCGGAAACGAACGGTTCGTGATAGGGCGCCCGTTCGTTCCCTTGAACAAAGTCGGCCTTCGCCAGCAGGTTCAGCGACTGCAGATAAGGGACTCGCGACATTGGCACCAGATTTCCGGTTGCGGAATAGTTACCAAACGTCAAAAAAGCGAGTGGCGATTGGGCACCACGACAGGCTGCAACCAAGGCGGGGAATGTCGGATAAGCGACACTGTCTAATTTGCCGGTCGCCATGTAACGTGAACAGGGCGTGTGGTTGTTAACCGACAGGTCGATCCCGTGCATCACTAACAGATCCGATCCGTATTGCGAGAAAAAATCTTCATTCGACATCCCTTCGCCGATATGCTTCGCCGTCGGCGCATAACGATGCGCGCCCTGAGTTAAAATCTCGCCTTGGCCATAAAGCCGGTTGATCCCATCAATCCCTTTGGGATCCATTAAATAGGTTGTATCCCAACCTCCGGAAGCGTTGAAAACGACATAGTACGGCCCGTCGTAGGGGGCGACATCATCAGTCGCCTCTGCGAGCGCGAGGTCACGTGGCCCGATCGCGGTTGCAAAGCCGAGTCCTGCGGAGACGCAATGCTTTAAAAACGTTCGTCGTGTCATTGAGGTATCTTTGCGATTCGATTTTGAATAGTACCGCTTAAATCATTCATACAAGAATGCTTGTTGGCGCAATAAGTAAGTGATCACCGCACGCCACGTACGCAGTGTGAAGTGCGGGTCCTCGGAACGAAACTCATCACGCCCCCCACAGTAATAACTTTCGCGTTTTTCGAGCCCTTGGGTCTGCCGTGCCTCTTGGATGATTCCGTCAAAGAGCCGAAAGGTTTGATCAACTCGGGGCGAATCCGCCGCGTCCTCGTGACCGAGCAGACGTTCATGCAGGTAGACGATTGCCGATCGAATCGCCTGTTCGCCCGCTTGCGTCCCGGGCACAATATCTGGCTCGATCATGGGGAACAATTTGCGCTGTGCTGCGTCCAGCCGGAAGTCCGCTGCGACATGCTCGCAAGCGATATCGTTTGCCATCATCCGCTGAACCGCCCCCATCGCACCACTGGGGTCGGTGTTGCGTTCGGTCACAGCGAGCGAGTCGATACCACCATAAAGAATTGCTAACGAATCGTTCAGGCGTCCCCAAGGCTTACCGAACACTGCGGCAATTTTTCGTTCTAACTGTTCTGGGCTGAGCAGACGCACGACGCCGACTTCCTCCAGTTCGGCCGCCCGCGCTGGGCGATCGTTAACGGCATCCATAGCATCGGCTCGGTAAAAATCAGAGCGAATGAGCGACTTGAAAACTTCCTTGAGGTTGNNTCGTTTCGATCAACATTCGCTGTGCACGGTAAGCGCAACGCCGTTGAAGAAAGTACGGGTCGTCCAGGTCGGTCGGCGGTTGCATCGCCCTGCGTCCAAACAGGATGTAGTAAACGTGTTCGACCACGGCCACGGCGAAGCGGGGATCGGCAACCAGTCGTTCCCCTAACCACTGTGTCGCCCGCCAACGCTCCGAAGCGGGCATCGATTCACGCTCGAACCCCGCTTCGAACATGTCTTGATACCATCCCTCTTTTTTGGGGCCCAAATGGCCTTCAAAGTCA
>DNWZ01000312.1:0-14206 GCA_003506095.1 Planctomycetaceae bacterium
TTGGCATTCAAAAAACCATCGAACAAATCGCTCATGCGTTCGAGCCATTGCTCGGGTGTTTGCAGCCCGACAATCTGCTTCGTATCGGATTGGGCAACGGAAGCGTCTGCTGCGATGGGCGCAGCGGCCCGGGTGACGCCGTCGGCCAGGTCGCGCTGCGACTGGATGATAGCATTCATGATTGGCAATTCGGTAATGAAATGAAGATTCCGCTGCAATTCGTCAGCTTCGAATCGTAGGTTGATTTCCAGATCGCGGGCGGTTTCGACGGCTGCGTTGTACCTGGCCGTGATCAACTGCTCGCGAGCACTTCGAGCGGTCGCGCCGACGATGATTGCGGAGATCAGAACCAGCGACGCCATCAGTAGAATGGTCTGGGTCAGCGTCGGGTGCTTTGCCATCCAGCGTGACACGCGGCGTTTGGCTGGTGCGACATAGGCCATGACGGGTGTACCGGCGATGTAGCGTTGGACATCTTCCGCCAATTCCGCAGCCGATCCGTAACGTAAGTAAGGTTTTGCCGATAACGCTTTCAAACAGATCGCGTTTAATTCCGGTGAAACATTCTGTGTCACTTTGGATGGCGGGGCGATTGAGTCGGCGACGATTCGTGCCAATACGTCCGATGCGCCGACCCGTGTTTCCATCGAATCGACAGTGGCCTGGTGGGGGCCAGATCCGGTCAGGATGGCGTATAAGATTCCGCCGAGTCCATAAACATCGGTTAAGGCGTCCACTTCCTCGAGCCTTCCGGAGGCCTGTTCGGGAGCCATATACAGCGGCGTACCGATGACGCGTCCGATCGCCGTCGATCCCATGCTGTGCAAGTCGCCCGGTTCGGTTCGTCCACCGACATCATAAAGCCCGGTGGCGTCGTTAATTTTCGCTAGCCCCCAATCAAGCAGCGTCACTTGTTCGAATTCATCTAATGCGACATTTGAAGGTTTCAAATCGCGATGAATGATTTGGCGTGCGTGAGCGTGCCCGACTGCGTGACAGACACTGACGAAAGCGGCCAGCAGGCGATGCAGCGCCATCGAATCGCCTTGTTTGGCATCGCGACGTTCGTGATACTCTGCGATGGCATCTTGCAACGTCCGGCGGCCAAGGAACCGCATCACATAAAATGATTTTCCTGTCTTCTCGTCGCGACCGAATTGATAGATCGGCACGATGCTAGGATGTTCCAACCGTCCCGTTATTTCTGCTTCGCGACGAAAGTGTTCCAGCGCCGCATCGTCGGGTGCGGTCTCGCGGGAAATTTCCTTCAGTGCGACGTAGCGTTGCAGATTCTCATCGCGCGCCAACCAAACGATTCCCAGTCCGCCTTGGCCGAGTTTTCTGAGCAGTGTGTAGCGAGCGCCGACCGAGCGATCCTCGATCTCGTCGCCTGAAAGCATCGATACGTCCGATATGCCCAGCAGTTGGCCGATTCGGCCAGAAGGGTCGAGTTGGGCGAGTCGTGCGCGATCGCGTTTGGAGGGTGATAAGAAAACGCCCGAAGCGGAAACCTGGCGAGTCGCGTTGATCAGCAGGCTGTCGCAGTTGATGTTGATCGATTCGGAGTCTGCTGAAGAAATCACCCCGCACTGAATCGCCTGGTCGATTAACGACACATTGCCAAATGCGGTCCAATTCTTTGTGATTTGCGAAAGCTGGCGTTCACTCAGATAGCCGCCTCGCAACAGGGCAATCGCAGTTGCCAAATCGCGATCCTGTTTCGAACTGACCGCGCGAGGGCCCGGTGTCGTTGACGGGACTTGTCCCGCGGTGGCATTGGGTGAAACTTGACTTGTGACAGCTCGGGCGGCATCCGCAGCAGTATCATCAGCGGCTGAGTTGGGGGTTTCCGCAACATCAGGAAAGTGATGCAGCATCGTCGACTCAAGTTCGATCGCGGGGCCTCGCGCAGGTCGATCTCCGTTGGAGCTATTCAGGTTGTGGCTACTGCTCATGGTTGGCATCGTCGCTACGGGATTGGCTTTTATGTCCGTCTGTTCGCCAGTTGCAAATGAAAACCATTTTCAAGACGTTGGCGCAGCGTCGCGGGGATCGTTCGCTCTGCCGCCAACTTTGTTGGCCCAGACGGCGAAAGGCAAGTCACAGAAGATTGTAACCTAGTTCTGATTGGTTTTCGCTGAAACTTGTAAACAGCCAACCGAAAACTGACGACCGCCAATGACCGCCAAAGAGAAACGACGAGAACCATCGCTATCGCCGATTGGGAACCGAACGGAGCGCGAAGGTCATCGTTTTGCAAACGAAAAACGCCAGCGGAATAAAATCCGCTGGCGTTTGATAATCGATCATGAAATCGCGGGCGAAAGATCAGCCGGTCTTTTTGCTGGTCTGCAACTCGACCTGCTTGGAGGGTGACTCACGCAGCAACTTGCTGTATTCGTCCACACCTTCTTGTTCGTCGTTGAGAATATCTTCCAAGAAGATGACCAGCGGACGATTTCCCTCTGCCAAATCGATCGCCTTGGAATACATCTCAACCGCTTTGCTTTCGAAAGCAAGGCTGAACTCAAGCACTTCGCGAATATCGCGAGACTGCTTCACTTCGTTTCGCAGCACGGACGGCACGCCACCGAGAGCGACGATTTTGTCGCCAACCAATTTAGCGTGTCCGAACGATTCTTTTGCATCGTCAAAAAACTTGTCGGCGTAAACTTCGCGCCAAATGCCTTCGATTACAAAACCAGCTTGCGAGTACTGGGCGACCCCCGTCCACTCGTGTTTCAGGCACTCATTCAACTGGTCGATTACAGCTTGCATATCCATCGATTCCCTCCGGAGTCGGTTTGTGGGTAAAGGTTGTTAAAAGCACTGAACATCGTAGCACAATAGCGCGGTCGGCAATACCCGGGTTTTGATCGGTTGGCGATCGCTGCTACGACATGCCGCAGGGTGATGGTATCGGCATAACGGAGGTTACTTTGCCCAGGTCTGATTTAATTCGTCGGGCCAGCGAGTTAACAACGGTTGCCAAAACAGTTTTTGCCCATTTACGAAGCCCATAACCTCGCGGCCAATTGTGTGAACGTTGCCGTCGACACCCACTTCCACGATCGGCAATTCAATCAAGCTGTTTTCGGTGTGCAAGCACCATGTCATGATTGTATTGCGTCCCGAAGCCGTCCAGACCTCGCGACCATCGGGCAACGGTCGGAGGATTTTCAGTGGCCGTGACTGGCCACTAAACACTTCTAATCCATGGTTGCCATCGAGGTCCCACTTGATCAATTGATTTCGCGTCGTGGTCGCGATAATGGTTGAGTGATCCTGAAAAGCGATTCGCGGCACCGTGTCTGAATCGCTCTTCAGCAAGCGTTCCTCGACAATCCGGATTTTTTTTCCATCTGTGCCATCTGCAATCCAGTCGATCGCCATCACATCGCCGCCGAACGTATAGGCAACGCGACCAAAATCACGTCCGCGAGTAAGCGGCGATATTGCGACTCCGAATGAGTCCGTGGAAAACCAAGGCTCGGGTGCGTGTTTGACAAGCAGTTCACCTGTATTGGCATCGATAAGCGATAATGAGAATCGATTGCGAGAGTGCGCGCAGGCGAGGATGTTGCCTTCTTTTGATAATGCAAAATCACAGCTTCTTGGCGGCGAATCAATCTCATTATAAAGATGCCATGCTTGGGTGATCGTCCCCGATTTTTGGTCGATATCGAAACGGCGGATATTCCCCCCGCCGTCGGACGTAAATAAGCGATTGCCGTCATCGGAAACAACAAGTCCCTCCACTGCTCCAGCAGACTCAAACTGGCAAAGCCTTGTTAATTTGTTTTCATTTACATCCCATCGGTCGATCGCCGGACGATTGGAAACGGCAAACACTTGCTGTGATTGATCGGCATAATCGGCTGCGGTCCAAGTTTCGTTTGCTGTCGTTGCGTCGATGTCCGTTATGCTGGCGTATTGAGCGCGCTGATTGGCGGTAGGTTCCCAGCGAAGAACGTTTCCATCTTTGCCACAGGTTACTAGATGTTTTCCGCTCGGTGAGAATGCCGCCGAATAGACCCGATCGCTATGCCCCGTCCATCGCCCGATGATGCTCGGATTGGTATCCGGTGCCGCGTCTTGCGCTAAAATCTCACTTGCATCGAGCAACGTTACACCACCCTCGCGGTCGCCCACGGCAACCAGATTGCCATGGGGTGACACGCAAAAGGTTTGGATGCCTGATGTTGAAGTCAGCAAGACCCGGCGGTGCTCCGAATCTCGCTCTTCAAGCATTAACAACGCATTTTGGCCGCTTCCACCGGTGAGCGAAGCTGAAAAAAAACGCGGACTGTTGTGATTGTTGTCTGATACCATCACGACATCCGACGCCCGTTGTGATCGCAGTGCCTTTTTGATCGCAATCGGCTTGTAAGAATTGAGATCCCAAACAATTCGTGCACCCTCGGCGCCAGCGGAAACCAAAAGCGATTCGTCTTCTGAGATGTGAAACGAGTCGACAGAGTCTGTATGTGCGACTAATTCCGCCTCCATCGAGTTTGAATCGCGGAGATTCCAGATGCGAATTTGTGGCTCATTTCCACAGGTCACCAACTTGGTGTCGTTATCAATAAACCCTCCTGAATAAGCAATTTTGGTGTGACACTTAATGGTGGTGACCAGGCGATTGTTCTGCCAATCCCAGATCTTGGCGGTGCCATCGTCGCCCATCGTTACAATCCATTTTCCATCGGACGAAAAGCTGACACCGTTGACTTCACTCTGGTCGGTTATCAGGCTCAACTGAGTCGCCCAGCCATCGGTTGCATAAACTCGCAACGATCCATCCGCCCCGCAAGCCGCAAGCCAGCGTTCGTCGGGCGAAAATCGGACGCAATGGGCCGGGGAGCCGAATGAGTCGATCGTATAAGGCGCCGCATGCCCTTGATCCCATAACCAGTACCACGAAAATCCTCGATGGTCCATTTGTCCAGGCGTCGGGATGTGGTTGTTCAACAAAGCTTGATATCCCTTGATGTCGCCCTTGAGGAACGACTCTTGGCACAATCGCATTTCCGATGCGTATCGCAGTTTTTCCAATTGCACGCGTTGCTGAAACTCTGACTGCTCGCTCAACGCGGTTTTCACGATTGCGGCGGCGAGTTCGCGGTTGATCTTCTCCATCTCGGCGATCACCGCTTTTTGTTGCAGGCTGGTTCGCCAAATCATCGCGACGATCAACAAAAAACTGATCAATGCAAACAAGGTGCTTACCGCAGCGATTGGATAACGTTTGACGGCTTGCGTCACCCTGTCGCGCCATGTGTAAGGGCGTGCGTGGACCGGTTGCCCTTGAATTAAACGATTCAAATCGCCGAGCAATTCGGATGCGTCGCGGTATCGATCAAATGGTGAAGGTCGCAACGATTTGACGATTACCGCCTCGATGTCAACACTCAATTCGGGTCGCGCCCGACGTGGAATCACATAATCGCCGTTTTCGATCTTTAATGCCGAATTGATGCGACTGGTTGCCGGAAAAGGGACATGGCCAATCAGCGTACGATAGATGACCACGCCCAGAGAGAACGTATCGGAGAAAGTTCCGACGTCGCGACTTCGTCCGATTGCTTGCTCTGGCGACATGTATTCGGGTGTCCCGGCAACCATGCCGGTCGCCGTTTCGGTATGGCCATCTCCATAGACTTTCGCCAATCCGAAGTCGGCTAATTTTGGAGTCCACCAACCGCCATTGAATAGAAATGAATGTGCATCGCCGCGGTTTGCGGCGGCTTGTATGAGAATATTGGAAGGTTTGATATCGCGATGCAAAACGCCGCGATTGTGAGCAAATGCGAGTGCGTCGGCTACGAGCAAAAACAGTTTTACAGTGGTCGCTTCGTCGAGCGGTTTTCCGTCGTTTGCTTGAAGAGTCTGTAAGGTACCGTCACCACAATACTCATAAATGATTGCCGGATAAGGTTCCGAAATCATATCGTAGATGGCAACCACATTGGGGTGATCCAACTGGGCGACAATGTTCGCTTCGTCGAGAAATCGACGTTTGAACTCAGCGGTTAGAACGACGTCAGCCCGTGGCACCTTGATCGCGACCTGGCGCGGAAGCTTGGGATGGTCGGCAAGGTAGACTTCGCCATAACCGCCGCGGCCGATTAACCGATCGATACGATAGCCGCGTGCGCCGAGCCACGTCGCGGGCGACGCCATCATCACTGGCAGGTGGTTGGCAACGTGGATCAAAGAATCGTCGGGACATCGCGTTGCCGCGGCAGAGCTGTCGGATGGGTTGGGGGCGCCGTGCGCAGGAAACCCTGTCGGCACATCCGTTTCATCAAGGCGAATGACGTGTTCGCCAAGTGTGCGAGGCTGAGTCGGCAGGTCCGTGACGCCCGTGGGAATTCCATCGCCCGCAGCGGGTTGGTCTACCGATTGATTGGGCTCTTTGGCAATGTCGGGTGCGCCTTGCGTGGGTGTCAAGTTCGGCGGTAATGGTTGCATAACGGCCGGAAATAAACCATGGAACGAAAAGACGGCAATAACCAACGCTTGAACAATTTTTTAATATTCTACATGCGATGGAGCAGTTTCTGAAACGCAATTTCGGATAAAGCCCAGCTAGTGGATACATTTTCGGGAAACCAGAGGCTGGAAGCGGATGCCACCCGGAAGAGGTCGTGATTTGGGCTGGACAGGACGGCACGTTCGGTTAGCCTTTACGAATCGCAAAAACGTGGTGAATAGGTTTGAGCGGCAATTTTTTTGCTCGCTTGCGGGTCGATTCTCAGGCCGGCCGTTGATCGAAGTAGGTTCACACACGATAGCAGCGATTCTTGACAAAACTTTAACACCGAGCGATGGATCCAGCGGGACCACTGCCAGGGTCCCAACGGATGAGAGTGAATCAGGCTTACTGTCTGATTGTTCCGATTGGTCCTGGAGCCGACGCTCCAAACAGAGAGACCATCGATGTTATTTTCAGAACTCGGGTTACCCGAGCCGATCGTGCGCGCCGCCACCGATGCGGGTTACACCGACGCAACGCAAATTCAAGCCGATGCGATTCCGATTCTTTTGGCTGGGCACGACTTAGTCGGATGCTCACAAACCGGAACTGGCAAGACGGCTGCGTTCGCAATGCCGCTGCTTTCGAAAGTCGATTTGAATAACAAATCGCCACAAGTTTTAGTGCTCGCACCGACTCGCGAATTGGCGATTCAGGTCGCTGAGGCGTTCGAGCAATACGGCGCGGGGCTGAAAAACCTGCGAGTTTTGGCCGTTTATGGCGGCGCGGCTTACCAGCCACAGTTATCCGCGCTGCGTCGCGGTGTTCAAGTCATCGTGGGAACGCCAGGCCGTTTGATTGATCATATAAAGTCATCGGCGATTAAGTTGGACGCTATCCATTCGTTAGTCTTAGACGAAGCTGACGAAATGCTAAGGATGGGCTTCATTGATGATGTGAAGTGGGTTCTGTCGCAGTCGCCTGAGAATCGTCAAATTGCGCTCTTCTCGGCAACGATGCCAGGTCCGATTCGAGACATTGCCGAAAAGCATTTGAAAGATCCGAAATCGATCACCGTGGATCGCGCTCAGAAAAGTGCCCAGACGATTCGCCAGCAGCACATTGTGGTTACGCCCAAGAATAAGGTCGAAGTGCTGTGTCGATTGCTGGAAGTCGAATCGACCGATGGCGTGATCGTGTTTGTAAAGACCAAGCTGGGCACGGTCGAACTTGCCGATCGTTTAGTTGCACGCGGGTTCAATGCCGCGCCGCTTAATGGCGACATCGCACAAACCCAACGTCAACGAACCGTTGAAAAACTGAAGAGTGGTGAGATCAACATTTTGGTTGCGACGGACGTCGCGGCGCGAGGATTGGATGTCGATCGAATCAGCCACGTGATCAATTATGATTTGCCACACGATCAGGAAGCGTACGTGCACCGCATCGGTCGAACGGGCCGTGCCGGACGCGAAGGTGCCGCGATCTTGTTGGTCACGCCGGCACAGCGTCATGCTGTGCGGTCGATCCAGCGAATGACGGGCACGACGATCGAATTGATCGAGCAACCGTCGATCGAAATGATCAACAAGCACCGTTCATCGCAATTCAAGGAGCGGATCACCAAGGCATTGGAAAGCCGTCAATTGTCGACGTTGGCAACTTTGGTGGAAGAGTATTGCGCCGAGACCAGCCAAACGCCGACTCAAGTGGCCGCTGCGATTGCAGTGATGTCGGTCAACGACCGACGCTTTTTTGCCCGCCCATTGGACGAGCCGACGTCTGCCCCGCCACGTGAAAATCGTCGCGAATCGGGCGATTTCGCTCGACGTGATGCCGGCACGCGTGGCGACCGACCGCAACGCGACTTTGCGAAACGAGAAGCGTTCCGCAACGACCAGTCGCGCGACGATTCCAAGCAAACCGGTTTCAACAAAGGTGACTTCGCGGGCAAGAGGTCACGTCCTGGTGATTCGGCTATGGAACGTTATCGTTTGGAAGTCGGCCGCGTTCACGGCGTTTTGCCCGGAAACCTGGTCGGTGCGATCGCAAACGAAGCGGGCTTGGGCGGCGCCGAGATCGGCAAGATCGATATTTTTGACCACTTCTCGATCGTTGCGTTGCCAGCCGGGATGCCTGAGAGCGTCTTCAATGCACTGTCGCAAACCTGGGTTTCGGGCCGCCAATTGCGTTTGACTCGCGATTCGCATCCCGCAAGTCGCGGCGGTGCTGCTGGCGGTAAACCAGCGTTCCGCAAGTCGGCCCCCGGCGCAGAACGGCCGTTTCAAGGCAAGCCGGTGAAGAAGAAAAAGGCAAAGAAAGCGGCAGCGAGCGAGTTGGCCGCCGAATAATCGGCTGTTCGCCCCCGCTGTAGAACTTCCGCCCTTCCGCCGCTGGAAGGGCTGGCGCTTAGGGCTGACGCTCATGCGGGCAAAGGCGACGTTGACGCGTCAGCCTTTTCCGAAGCCGTTGGAGTACAATCGGTGTCTCAGCACTGCCGATGAAACCTTCCTTACGCGTTTTTCTCGCCATGAACTTGCTTACTAAAACGGCGATCTTGGTTTTCACCATCATCGCCTTCGCGCCTCTAGGCGTATCAGCACAAAACTTGCCCGCCGAAGCGCCCTATTTCAGCGTGGAGTATCCGCCGTCCAATCAGCCTGGCGAACTGGTTTTTGGTGTCAAGTATACGGTTTGGATACCGCCCAGCGTCGATCGATTGCGTGGCGTGATCGTGCATCAACATGGCTGTGGCGTCGGGGCATGCCAAGGCGGCGAAACAGCGGCTTATGATCTGCATTGGCAATCGCTGGCACAGAAGCACCACTGTGCATTGGTCGGACCGACTTATAAGCAACCCGAAGGCGCGGATTGTGGTTTGTGGTGCGACGCGCGCAACGGGTCCGATGCAAGATTTCGGCAAGCGTTGGATGATCTTGCAATCCAATCGGGCCATCCGGAATTATCAACCGTGCCGTGGGCGTTGTGGGGACATTCGGGCGGCGGCGTTTGGGTCGGCACAATGTTGATTCTGCATCCTGACCGCGTCGCAGCGGTCTGGTTGCGATCGGGCACACCGCGCATGGTGGCGGAAGCGAACTCGAAATTGCCATCGATGGAGTATCCGACCGCCGCCTTACCGGTTCCTGTGATGTGCAATCTGGGCGACGAAGAAGGCGTAACGGTCACCGATGGAAGGTTTTCGGGTGTTTGGCCCAAGAACGAAGATTTCTATCGCAGCGTTCGTGGCGCCGGTGGCCTGATCGGCGTCGCTGTCGAACCGAATTGCAGCCATCAATGCGGCAATTCTCGCTATCTGGCGATTCCCTGGTTTGACGCTTGTTTGGCACAGCGGTTGCCCGACCAACAAGGTCAACCGCTCAAGGCGATGGATGAATCGAAGGCATGGTTGGCCGATCTGTTGAGTGCCGAAACGTTCGCGGGCGCCGATTACAGCGGCGACAAAAAAACCTCGGTTTGGTTGCCCAATGAGAGGGTCGCACGCGTTTACAGACAGTATGTTACGGATGCGAATGTGCTGGATGATACTGCGCCGCCGTCGCCTTCGACCGTGACCCTCCGCGGAAACGAGTTGACATGGACCGCGACGGCCGACTTTGAAAGCGGCATTCAAGGGTTCAATATTTTGCGAGACGGGAAGGTCGTTGCAAAGGTTCCGGCCGAGCCCAGACGTGGTATCGGGCGCAATCTCTTTCAAGTCAACAGCTATCACGACACGCCGGCACAACCGTTGGTTGAAAAGCGATATGAGATTCCGAGTTCGGAGTTTAGCGCTGGGGCGATGTTCAGCGTCCAGACAATCAACAGTGTCGGTTTGGTATCAGAACCGACTGCGGCGTCGAAATAGTCGACTCGACGTGCTGATCTGAAAAGGCTTTGATCGCGAGTTACGTTCGCCGCCGCCGAGCAAACTTTCGCTGCATTTCGGCAATCGCTAAGCCAAAGTTTTCTGCTTCGGCAAGCGTATTGTAAAAATAGAAGCTCGCACGGCAGGTCGCCGGAACTCCTAAATCATGGTGCAGCGGCATCGCACAATGATGTCCTGCACGGACAGCGATCCCACGCATGTCTAACCACTGGGAAATGTCATGCGGATGCATCCCATCGACAACAAAGCTGACGATCCCGGCGCGCTGGTCAGCGGGCGGGCCGAAAACACGCACCCCTTCGACCGTTGACAGCGCATCGATTGCGATGCGAGCCAACTGGCGTTCGTGCGCATGAATCGCTGGCAGCCCCACCGACCTGACATAATCGATCGCAGCGGCCAATCCGATCGCTTCGACAATCGGTGGCGTGCCGGCTTCGAACTTCTGTGGCAATTCGCCGACAACGTAACCATTGGTCGACACCGTTCGGATCATCGCGCCGCCGCCTAGGAACGGTGGCATCGATTCTAAAACCGATTCCTTGCCATATAAGATTCCGATCCCCGTTGGGCCACAAATCTTATGGCCGCTGAAGACTACGAAATCGGCATCCCAGGCTTGCACATCGACCGGCATGTGCGGAACCGCTTGAGCCGCATCGACCAGGACGGTGGCGCCAAACTCATGGCCAAGCCGAGTCCACTGAGCGACCGGAAACTCGCTGCCCAGGACGTTGCTGACCGCCGTGAACGCGAACATTTTCGGCCGCAATCGTTCGAGGTGGTCGCGCACGATGTCAGCGGCGATTTTTCCGTCGGTGTCGACTGGCAGGAACGCGATCTGGCATCCCGTCCGCTCGGCGAGTTGTTGCCAAGGCACGATGTTGGCGTGATGTTCGGCAATGGTCAACAGGATGCAATCGCCCTGTTTCACGTTCGCGTCGCCCCACGATCGCGCCACAGTATTGATCGCTGCGGTTGTCCCGGCCGTAAAAATCACTTCGACGATCGATGCGGCATTCAATAATTGAGCGACCGTGTCTCGCGCGATCTCGAACGCTCGCGTCGACTCTTCGCTCAGCGTATGTATCCCGCGATGGACATTGGCGTAAAAGTCGCGATAGCAATCGCTCATCGCTTCGATCACCGCGACCGGATGCTGGGTGCTCGCTCCGTTGTCCAGGTAAACCAGCGGCGCACCACTCGCGGACGCTCGTTTCAGCACGGGAAAATCGTCGCGGATTGATTCAACGTTCAATTGCGTCGCTGATCCTGTCGTTATCGTCATCGCTGATTGGGGCTGTGGGTTCGTGAAGATTCAGTTTGTCGGTCTGGGGCGACTGCATTACTTTTCGTTTGGTAACTTATCATACGCAGTCGGGCAATCGATGGCCGCGTGCAACGTCCGCCAAGCAAGAAGACAACATTTTTGGCGGTCGGGTGATAGCCCTGGGCCGAAAAGTTCCAGCAACGAACGTGCGGGCCACTGCCGAGCCGCCTCAATCGTCATTCCCGCTACCCGTTCGACCAAGATCGACGCAGCCGCTTGGCTGATCACGCATCCCTCGCCGTCAAACCACGCTGAATCGATCACCCCCTCTGGCGTCACTACCAAATCGATTCGCACCCAATCGCCACACAACGGACTGTCGCGAAACGTCGAATGCGTCGCCGTAGGGCAATTTCCCTGGTGAAATGGATCTTCATAATGCAGCAAGATTCGCTCGGCATACTCGCCCGTCAACATCGGATCTCTCCTAGGCTGTGGATAAAGTGGTATAGGCTTCCCGGCCTGTGTGTTGCTTCCGGCGAAAACAGGGGCCGGATGCCTATGCCCCATGATTGCAACTGCACGCGGGGTAACCAGCCCCAGAGACATATTCTACAATGGCAATCGAGATAAGCCCGTACGAAGCGGACGCTGAAAAAATGCCGAAGCCCAGTGAAACCGAAGCCTAGTGAAACCGCACCATGCCGCTGATCCACGCTTTTGAGTTCTTGGTAAACAACGCAGCGGCCAAGTTGCCGTCCGTCGTGGTCGTCGTGGGCAACGACTCGACGCTCCGCAGTTGGACGATCTATCGGCTGATGAAGGATGCCGATGTCACAGTGATGGACGGCGAGATACTTCGCTGGATCGATTTGAACGGAGAACTTTCGACCGCGTCGCTCTTTTCCGCTGGCGAACGCCAGACCGTCGTGGTTCGTGCTGGCGACGTGGTTGTCAAAGATTTTCGTGCCGAGCTGGAGCAGTATTTTTCCAACCCCAGCGATGCGAGCCGGTTGGTGCTGGAGGTCGAATCGTTGCCCAGCAACACGCGTTTGTACAAGGCGGCGGAAAAGGACCACTTGATTGTCCAGTGCAGTCCGCCACAAGTCACACACGGTCGCGAAACGGCTCCCGACACACCCAAGATTCGCAAGTTTCTGGTCACCCATATTGCACCGCAACATCAGACCAAATTGTCCGACGGCGCGGCCAATGCGTTGATCGAAATGGTGGGCGACAACATCGGGTTGCTCGACAGCGAGATCGCGAAACTGGCGGTTCACTTGGAAGTCGGTGGGACGATCACCGAAGCGTTGGTGCGAGACGTCGTCGCGGGCTGGATTGGCAAGACGATGTGGGACGTCAATGACGCCGTTGCCGGAGGAAACGCAGCCGAAGCGCTGCGGCATATTGATAGGTTAATCTCTGGCGGCCAAGCGACTTTAGCGCTGTTGCCGCAACTGGCCTGGGCATTGCGACGGCTCGGCATGGCGACCGCTGTTGTGGATGAGTGGGAAGCGATGGGCCGCAGTGCAAAGCCGCAAGATGGGCTGAAGGCGAGCGGTTTTAAAGGGCGTCCCGAGGATTTCACCAAAGCGGAAAAGCAGATGAAACAGCTGGGTCGGGACCGAGCAAGAAGTCTGATGCCATGGCTGCTGGAGACGGACTTGAAACTCAAAAGCAGTCACAGCGCCGCACCTCGCGACCGCTGGGCGGTCGAAGAATTGATCTGCAGGCTCGCGAAACGGTAGTCCGATTCAGAATGTCGATCGTGAAAACTGCAATCTGAAAACTGAAATCTGAAATCTGAAAACCATGCATCATCCTTGCGAAACAGCAGAGCGGCTAATTTCTCCGGACCACAGGTTGCCGGATGTGATTCGCTGGAACACCAAAACTCGCAGTGTCTCGATTTTGGACCAAACACGCTTGCCCGGCGAAGTGGTCTATCGTGATTGTGATACGACGCAAAACGTTTGGGACGCAATCGTTTCGCTTGCCGTTCGCGGCGCACCGGCGATCGGAATCGCAGCGGCTTATGGTGTCTGTGTGGCGTCTCGCGACAACGATTCAACGTCTCGCCAATCAGCGCTTGCGGCAATCGAACATTTGGCAACCAGTCGACCGACGGCGGTGAATCTGTTTTGGGCGCTGAACCGAATGCGGGACCTCCTGAACCGTACGCCCGATGGAGCCGATCTGTTGCAATCCTTGTTGGTCGAAGCGCGCGCGATTCACGACCAAGACCGCGAATTGTGTGCCGCGATCGGACGCTTGGGAGCGGAACGGTTGATCCACGAGCGCAGGGTCAGCGAGCGTGTGGACGAACCGATCACGTTCATCACGCACTGCAACGCCGGAGCGTTAGCGACCGGCGGACAAGGGACGGCACTGTCGCCGATTTATGATTTGCATGCTCGAGGTCGCAGCGTCCAAGTGCTGGCCGACGAAACGCGGCCGCTGTTGCAGGGGTCGCGATTGACGGCTTGGGAATTGCAGCAAATGGGGATTCCTGTGACCGTGATCACCGATTCGATGGCTGGTTGGGTGATGCGAATGGGCCAGGTCG
>DNWZ01000312.1:14229-14378 GCA_003506095.1 Planctomycetaceae bacterium
GCGCCGCACTCGACATTCGATCTCGAATTGCCCCGTGGCGACCTGATTCCGATTGAACATCGAGGTGCCGATGAAGTGAGGCATGGGTTCGGGCGCCTGACCGCTCCGCCAGATTGCGAAGTGCTCAATCCCGCCTTCGACGTCACCCC
>DNWZ01000279.1 GCA_003506095.1 Planctomycetaceae bacterium
GTTGTGATCGGGCCGGTGATCATGTTGATCGGCCTGGCGCTTTATCAAGTCGGTGCACCGGTCGCGGCCAGCCAATGGCCGATCGCTATTTTGACAATGGTGTTGGTAATTTTGTTTTCGCTTGTGCTGTCACGTTCGTTGCGATTCTTCCAACTGTTGCCGATGCTGGCGGCGATTTTGATCAGCGTGGCAGTGTGTGGCGTTTTATCCATCGCTGGCGTTTTTCCCGCCGGTTCGCCTGGCTATTTGGACCTGTCGGCGGTGGAGCGTTCGCCGTGGATGCGAGGGGGGGATTTGTTTTTGCCATGGGGCGCACCCGAGTGTGCGATGTCGGCCACGGTGGCTGTTTTGGCCGGTTACTTGGCGTCGATGATCGAATCGTTCGGCGACTACCACGCGTGTAAACAGATGGCTGGTGGCGGCGATCCGACGCCAAGCGAAATCTCGCGCGGAATCGGGTTCGAAGGGATCGCTTGCTCGATCACCGGGTTGTTGGGAGGTTTCAGCTCGACCAGCTATAGCGAAAACGTCGGTTTGATCGGGCTGACGAAAGTCGGCAGTCGACGTGTCGTTCAGGTCGCTGGGTGTATACTGATTTTGCTCGGCATTTTTGGTAAGTTTGGTGCCTGTGCCGCTGCGATTCCTAAACCCGTGGTGGGCGGATTGTATTGCGTTCTGTTCGGATTGATATCGGCGGTTGGCGTGCGACAATTTGCAAAGGCAGACTTGGCCAGCGACCGCAATTTGTTGATCGGCGGCTTCGCACTGTTTATGGGTTTGAGTGTTCCGTTTTACTTCAGTCAGTTCAGCACCGGGCCGGATGATGTGACATGGATGCCGCAGTCGGTTCAAGGATTGGTTGTCGCGGTGGGATCGACCGGAATGGCGGTTGCTGCGGTGATCGGTCTGGTGCTTGACAATTGCATTCCTGGGACACGACGCGAGCGTGGATTGGAATCGCACGATCCGAGTGTTTTGGTTCCGCAAGTTGGCGACGTGGACGTCGAAGGATTTGAGAGCGACGAAGCACGTGATGGGCGGTAATTTTTTTCTGGCTCGCCAGCGATTGATAACGACGAAAATGTTTTTATAGGAAGTTTTAAAGATGGCTACCGACGTTCGCCCAGCGTTGCCGATCGTGGATCACGTGCCACAAACTTATGATGGTCCGAGTCGCGATGAGGTTATCGCGATGCGTCATCAATACGTTTCACCAGGCGTGATCACCTATTACAAAGATCCCTTGATGGTCGTTGAGGGATACATGCAATACGTCTGGGATGAAACGGGCACTCGTTATCTGGACGCGTTTGCAGGTATCGTGACGGTCAGTGTGGGGCATTGCCACCCGACGGTCGCCCAGCGGGTTCGCGAACAAGTCGGCAAACTGCAGCACACGACGACGATTTATTTGCATCCGACGATTGGGCTGTTCGCAAAAAAATTGGCCGAGAAAATGCCAGAAGGGCTGACTCGGTCCTACTTTACCAACAGCGGCAGCGAGGCGAATGAGATCGCAATTCTGTCTGCTCGCGAGTTTACCGGAAATCAAGATGTGGTGTCGCTTCGCAATGCCTATCACGGTGGAACTGCGGCAACGATGGGCATCACGGCTCATAGCAATTGGAAGTTCAAATCGAATTCACAGCCGAATATTCAACACACGCATCCCGGATACTGTTACCGATGTCCTTATGGCTTAACCTACCCGTCGTGCGAATTGAAATGCGCGCATGACATCAAGAATGTGATTCAGTATCAAACACCTGGCGAGATCGCTTGTTTTATTGGCGAACCGATTCAAGGTGTTGGCGGCGCGGTGACGCCGCCGTCGGAGTTTTTTCAAGTCGTATACGATATCGTTCGCCAGCATGGTGGGTTGTGCATCGCGGACGAAGTTCAAGGTGGGTTTGGTCGCACGGGCACCCATTACTGGGCGCATCAGAATTGGAACGTCAAACCTGACATCATCACGATGGCGAAAGGAATCGGTAACGGCGTGCCTCTGGGTGCGATGACGACCACCGAGCCGATTTCCGCAGTGATGAAGAATCGGGTTCACTTCAATACCTTTGGTGGTAATCCGATCAGCATGACACAGGGGCTAGCGACGTTGGAAGTGATCGACGAGGACGGATTGCAACAGAACTCGTTGAAGGTGGGAGCTTTCTTGAAAGACGGGCTTTTGGAATTGCAAGAAAAGCATCCCTTGATCGGCGAAGTTCGCGGGATGGGGCTGTTGCTGGGGGTCGAATTGGTTCGCGACCGTGTTAGTCGCCAGCCCGCCAATACCGAAGCGGCCGCGGTGATGGAATTGATGAAGCGTCGTCATGTGCTGGTCGGCAAGGGCGGTCTGTTTGGGAATACGTTGCGAATCAAACCGCCGATGTGCATCAATCTTGATGACGCGTCCTACCTGATTGCGATGCTGGACGAGACGTTAACGGAAGTCGAAAAGGGACAACATGGCCACGCTTGAAACGATTGTTAACGGCATGAAAATGCCGAACCCGTTTATCATTGGTTCAGGGCCACCGGGAACGAATGCCAACGTTATCTGCAAAGCTTTTGATGAAGGTTGGGGGGCGGTGATCTGCAAGACGGTCAGCCTCGACGCGTCCAAGGTGATCAATGTCCAGCCTCGTTATGCACGGCTGCGCAGTCGCACCAGCGGCGAGATCTATGGATGGGA
>DNWZ01000128.1 GCA_003506095.1 Planctomycetaceae bacterium
TTACACGCTCGATATTCTGATGTTCGCAAAGGATTCGAGGTGACCTTTCGATCCATGCCCGACACATTCCGCACATTCGCTACAACCGTTAGACGATGGATTTATGAGAATTGTTAGTGTGATCCATTCGTTAAACGGCGGCGGGGCTGAGCGCGTGATGGCGAGGCTTGTATCGATGCTGAGCGACCGGGGACACGACGTGACACTAATCACGTTGGACGATGGGGAGAGCGATCGTCATGAAGTTGGCCCAGGGGTTCAGCGTGTTCATTTAAACGTCATGCGGAACAGCGAAAACAAATTGGCCGGTTTGATCGCAACCGCAACGCGGGTCAAAGCGTTGCGAGCAGCGATGAAGCGTTCACGCCCCGATGTGGTGCTCAGTTTTTGTGACGTTACGAACGTCCTGACGCTACTGGCATCGCGATTTTGGTCGGTCCCTGTGGTGGTCAGCGAACGGAGCGATCCGGCGGCGCAAGTGATCGCCGCACCATGGGCGCAACTGCGACCGAAGTTGTATCGGCGTGCTGCGGCAGTGGTCGTCTTGACCGATGCGGCCGCATCAACCGTGTCGCCTTGGTGTCGCGCGCGACCGATCGTGATACCGTCGGCGGTCGACACGCCACCAAGTGATTTGAACAACCTGATCGATACGGCCGGTGATTTTGTCGCCGTCGGTCGCTTGGAACGTGAGAAGGGATTTGACCTGTTAATCGATGCGTTCGCAAAAATCGCGAGCGGCGACCCGCAAGCAACATTGCGCATTTATGGCGAAGGTTCGCTGCGGCAATCGCTAGAAGACCAGCGTGACCGCCTGGGGTTAAACGAACGAATCGCGATGCCTGGATGGATGCGACCGATATGGCCCGTTCTAAGACCCGGCGGTGTGTATGTTTTGTCGAGCCGTTATGAAGGTTTTCCGTCATCGTTATTAGAAGCGATGGCCAGCGGAATGGCTTGCATTGCGATGGATTGCCCTAGCGGTCCAGCGGCGATTGTTCGAGATGGGGTTGATGGAGTTTTGGTGCCAACAACCGACGTCGATGGGTTGGCTTCGGCGATGTCTGCACTACGCGACGACCAAAGTTTGCGTGAACGCCTTGGGGGGAATGCTCGCGAAGTGGTCACACGATTCGGTTGGGATGCGATGGTGAATCGTTATGAAAAGGTGCTCGAAAATGCGGTCATTGATTAGAACGTTTTCGACTGTGGCACCCTACTATTGAAACTTTACCAAACAACCATTTCGCAAAAGCGTGCTATGAACCGACAACCGACGTTTTTCGAAGACGAACCCGATGCTGAGCCGACGATGTCACTTGGACCCAATCGGTCGGCTGAGGCAAATCTGCCTGAAAACCTAATTGACATTTGGATGGAACGGCAAAGCATTCCGCTGTGTCGTGGTGCGATCTTTGACCAAACGCCGGTTGCCTTGCCGATCGATTCGCTGGTCAACGACCAGCGGATTGCCGGAATGTTGTGGGGTGTTGCGGTGGGTGATGCGTTGGGACACAGCACCGAATGGAAGTCGGATCCCGATAAGCGACACCGTGACTTTGGCACAATCGTCGATCATCTGAACGATCCGAATGTGAAAGCGGGGCGAGTGTCCGACGATACCCAGTTCACGTTTTGGATGTTGCAGCGATTGTTGGACGATGGAGGTTTGAACTTCGATTCAATGACTCGTCATCTGGTTGACCGACGGAGCCGGATTGTCGGTGCAGGACGCAATACCGTCGCGGCTCTGGAACGCCACCACCATCGCTTGGCGGGCGATGCGGATCTAAAACCACAAATGATCGCTGGCGATCCGCTGAACTGCTTGGGTGACACTGCGGTCGAAGGGCGTGGTAACGGCGGATTGATGCGATTTTCGTCAATCGTGATTCCTTATCTGCAACAACCATCGAAGCGTCTTTGGCACGATGCCGTTTTGGCTTGCTTGATCACGCACGGAAACCGATTCGCGATTTCATCCATCGTCGCGATGACCGAAATCTTATGGTATTTGTTATCAGTGCCGTATCGCCAACCGCCAGAAGGTGAATGGTACTTTGACCGTTATTTGCAAGTCGCCGCAGACTTAGAAGTCGGCCAGATTCCAGATCCTTATGGCAATGAACCGGTGCCGAAGTGGTATCAATCGTTTCAGGGAACGTTTTGCGATTTTATCGATGGCCCGGTTCGCCGAGCGTTTCGCCGAGGGGTAAGCTTTCGCGATGCCTGTTCACTCGATGGATTCGGATCGCGAGCCGACATTCTTCAAACGGTCCCCGCGGTGCTCTATTTGCTCGCTTCCCACGGCGACAGTTTCGAATCGACGATCATCGCCGCCGTGAACGATACGAAAGATAATGACACGGTGGCCGCGATCGCCGGGGCGATGGTTGGCGCGGTTCATGGAAAATCCGCTATTCGTAATCGCTGGATTACCGGGATTCGCAGCCACAGCTTGGATGGAACCACTGACGACCGGTCGATCATCGCATCGCTGATCGACCGGGTTCATGAAAGAATTGAAAAAAATTTTGGTCAGTGACCAAACTAGTCACTCGAGGCGATATATTTGGACGTAAGTGAGGCGACGGCGAAGTTGCCCACAGGGATAACCCCGTCGAGCGTCTGCAATGGTCAATCGCCTAGCCAAAAAAACCGGGTCGTTGTTGGTCGCCCAACAATATCTCGACGACGGAAACGAAGCGTTTCTGGATGAGCTTTGCCGGGTTGAAGATGCGGCCGGTTTGGGAAGTTTCGCTCGCAAGTTTTTTGACGACCGGCGGTCTCACGCCCGATCTTTCCTGCTGCAGTACATCGAAATCGGCATGTCGCAGTATCGTCACGAGGCTCTTTACAAGCGGCTGTTTAAGTTCGCCGAAGCGGCCGGCGATGACGAAGCGATGGCGAGGTTTTTGGTCGCTTTAGACCGTTCGCTCCGACGCGTGGTTCACAACCGCAGGCGATGGGACTGGAACAGCCGGCAAATCGAGGAAGAGAGCATCATTGTCACGCGTGACCAAACGATGCCACGGAAGGAAAATCATGTTTATGCCAAACTGCGAAATCGCAAGTCGGCGCCTCGTGCTGATTGGCGACTGTTCAGCGGACCGACTCGGCAATATCTGCGTCGTCGCGTTTGGCGTTACTTCCGAAACTTATCTAAGTCGGATCCGCAACGTTACCGCACGGCGATTGCAGTCGCGCTGGTGCGATACGAAGACTCGGATGTCGCCGACGGTTTGGCGCTGCTTGATAATTGGGGCTTGGTTCATGCGTTGTTTCACGGCAGCGACCAAATCGTTGCAAATGCCACTGGTTGGGAACTGGCGGATGGCGGGTCGTTAGAAAAACTGGTGCCCAGCCCGATGGCGTTTGATGCCTGGAAGGCCAGCGCGGAGACGCCGCTGGATTTGGTATCCGACGCCCGATCGCGAACCGTGCGGATGTGGGCAATCCAGATCTTGCAGACCTATCATGCCGATGCGATGGCAAATCTGGCACTGCCGCGTTTGCTCGCTTGGCTTCGTTCGTCGGATGATGAAATCGCAGCTCTTGCCGCCAATGCGCTCAATAACGATGCACCCAGTCGACGCACGGAGGCGTCGGCCTTTTCACCCGACCAATGGACCACAATCCTGGATGAGGCCAACCCATCGGTTTTGGCGATTGTCTGTTCGGCGGCAATCAAGCACGCCGACTTTTCGCGTTGGTCGACCGAGCAGTTGTTTGAACTTGCCTACCGCCGTTCCAACCCTGTCGCCCGCTTGGCACATGACCAATTGGTTGGTCGCGAGGTGGCTTCTAGCGAACAGGCCCAGCAATGGTTGCAACTGGGCGATTCGCGCTGCCCATCGATGCGTGCGGAATTAGCAAACTTGGGGTTATCGAAGGTATCACAATCGCCTTATTTTGATCCACTCATGGTGATTTCGCTGGTCGATAATACCGATGTGGCGGTCAGGCGAGCCGGGCTCAACTTTTTGGCGGCTGACCAGCGGACGCGAAATCATGTCGGGTTATGGCAGCGAGTGCTTGAAAATCCTCATGACGATGTTCAACTGGAAATCTCATCACTGCTGCATCAGCAATCGTTAGGTTGGGACAAACCGCAAGTGGTGTCTGATGGCCAGTTAGATTCCACGGCGATTCGGCGGCTTTGGGCAACGGTGCTGCTAAATACGCAGCGCGGCGGGCGAGTGAAATCGCGAGTGATCGATCATGTGGCTGGGCGATTGAACCGACACCCGGATCAATTCGCGGAACTGCTGCCGATGCTGGCAACGGCGATGCGATCGATTCGCGCCACCGAGTTTCGCGCGGCGATCGCGGCAGTATCGCGTTTGGCCCACTCGCATCCCGAACTCGAATCCGAAATTCTCAAACAAATTCCTGAACTTGGGTTCCACACCACCTCCTCCATCCCTTAGGATTCATACGCCTATCGAATTTACCTTCAGATGATTTTATGAGTGTTCTGCGAGGCAGCGGCTTTCAGCCGAGACCTTTTTGCTGCGGTGTTCCGCCGTGGTGCGAGATTGCCTGGACATGCTTCCCCAAGGACGTTGTTCGTTTCGCCGATGACGGTATCCGTCCAGCGAGCTGAGACAACGTGGTTCTGCCAGACGGATACCGTCATCGGCTTGGTGAACGCCCTTGGTCGGCCCGTCGAAGTCGGCTGGAAGTCGCTGCCCCGCAGAACGTTATAAGAATCGTTGAAGGCCAGTTTGTTTTTGGCGATGAAGATGCGTCATGTTGCTTTCGACTGCCTATCGACGACGCAGTGATGTTCGCCCGATACCGGGCGGTTTGGCGATCGCTTTGTCGCCGAACCTGCGACGCGATCGTGTCGCGTTTGACGGCCGATTAAAAGA
>DNWZ01000509.1 GCA_003506095.1 Planctomycetaceae bacterium
ACCGCATAGATCGTGCTGTAGGTCCAGTCGAGCAGATACAACGCTTTCTGAAACTTTTCCGGATACTTGGCACCATAACCGAATGTCACACCAACTGGCGAACCGGGGCCGATATCGACCACCGGCGGCAACGAATCTTCATAATAAGTTGGCCACTTGCCGGTACCGCTCCGCCAGCCAAACTCACTGCCGCTGGTCGCATGCGACACGCGCGTCGGTCGATACCATGGCGAACCCAAATCCCATTCCATGTCAGCATCATAAGTGAACAGTTCGCCATCAGCGTTCAGGGCAATGTCATACTGATTACGATACCCCATGCTGATCAATTCTCGCTCCTTGCCCAACGCATCGGTTTGAATGATCCAACCGCCCGGTGCCAAAACACCGGCGGCGTGACCGTTGGCATCCCAGCGGCGTGGCAACAAATGATCCTCACCCCAATTCATCGGCACGCGGCTCGTCGCGATTGCATCTGGCAATTTGGTATGATTTCCTGCGTCGATCAGCAATGATTTGCCGTCTGGGGCGAGGATGACCGCATGCGGCCCGTGCTCGCCACCGCCGCTGACCGGCATCAAATAATCGGCCTTGTCGACCAGTCCGTCACCATCGGTATCAACCGCGCGATGCAGCCCCGACTTGCCACCATTAACGACGACATACAAGGAATCGTGCGCCCATAACAATCCTTGAGCGCTGCTGAGTTCGACAGGCAATTTTTCGATAACCGTTTCGGCAGCTTTATCACCAATCGGTGCTGGCTGGATCACAAACAACCCCGAGTCGCCTTGATCGCTGGCGACCAAACGACCATCGCTGTAATTGGACAGCGAAACCCACGATCCCATGCCGGACGGAACATCAAACAGTTTTTCAACGCGAAAACCCTCGGGTGCGTTTACCGACTTGTCGACAACCGCTTTCAATGTGGGTGCTTCGCCAGCAGCCAGTGCCAAACCGGCCGCCGTCACCGCGTTGCTCCATGGCAAACCGCCTTGGCCTACGGCACCAATTTCGCGAGATTCCTTCCAGCTCGAATCATTATAAGATGCCGACTGCCAGTCTTTACCCAGCGTCGTGTTGTCCTTCTTATTGATCGACCGCCACGATTTATCAGTGACGATCGAAGTCTTTTTGCCCGACTTGTCTGTCACATCGATTCGCGCGATGAAGCCCGCCAATCCGCCCTCGTCTGTCGCATCGACCGATACTAGGTTAACGCCAGGCTTGAGCATCTTGGTAATGTCGCCGCTTTCCAGCCGTTCCCATGCCTTGCCCGCTAATGCCTTTTGGCCATTGACCGACAGGGTAAATCCGTTGTCGCAGGTTGCCGCGATTCGCGCTTCTTTAATCTCGCCGGAAACTGTGAACGTTTTTCGAAATGCGACCTGCGACGAGTTTTCGCCGCCGCCGAGCCAAATCCACTGGGCAACCGGTTCATCGGCAAACGCGGGGGGGGTGGTGGCCAGGCCAATGGCCAGAGATGCCAACAGAGAAAAGAGCGGCTTCAAGGTTTCGTCCTTGTGATGTGGGTAAAAGCGAATCGGTGGGTGAGATGGGTGGGGTAGACAACGCCTAGTTTCGTTCGACATCGGCCCCGACGCAAGTGCGGCGGCGTCAATCGACGCCCGCGTCTGTCATGGACCGTCGGTTTTCGCTACCATCAACCTTACCCACCCAAAACGAATCCCCCAATCATTCTTCGATTGATCATGAACGCACATCGCACCGGATGCCAAGCGATTACGACCCTAGTCGCCTTGTTTTTTTGTCTGGCCGATACCTCGGGACCAGCATTATTTGCCCAGTCGCCTTGGATGACGGTCAACGCGGGCGATAAAGTCGTGATCATCGGTAACACGCTGGCCGAGCGGATGCAGCACGACGGATACTTCGAAACTTTGCTGCAAAGCCGTTTCGCAGACAAGAACTTGGTCGTCCGCAATTTGGGTTGGTCGGCCGATGAGATCGATTTGCGACCTCGCAGCGCCAACTTCGCCGACCACGGCCACAACCTCAGCGATCACAAGCCCGACGTTGTGCTGGCAATGTTCGGGTTGAACGAGTCGTTCGCCGGTCCGGCAGGGCTGGATGCGTTCAAAAAGCGTTTCGAAAAGTTCATCGCCGACACGCGTGGCCAGATCGACGCTGAAGCACAAATCGTGGTTTTTTCGCCCATTCCGCATGAAAACCTTAATCGGCCGACATTGCCTGACGGCAAAACGACAAATGAAAACATTCGCTTTTACAGCGACGCGATGCAAGCGATCGCGACCAAGTCGAACGTCCGCTTCGTCGATCTCTTCTCGCCGATGAATATCGCGATGCAGTCCGCCGATGCGCCGCTAACCGTCAACGGCATTCACCTCAGCGACCGCGGCAACGAAGTGTTGGGCGCCGTGATCGACGTATCGCTGTTCGGACCACGACCATCTCAAGTCACGGCAGATCTTGCGGCGTTGCGTGTCGCAGTAGTGGAGAAAAACTTTCAGTTCTTTCATGACTATCGCGCCGTCAATGGATATTACATCTACGGCGGTCGCAAAAATCCTTATGGTGTCGTGAACTTCCCCGAGGAGTTCGCGAAGCTGCGAAAGATGATCGAAGTTCGCGACCAAAGGATTTGGGATATCGCGCAAGGAAAAGCGGTTCCACCACAAATCGACGATTCGCAAACGGGCGACCTGGCCGCGATTCAGACGAACGTTTCAGCGGATATCAAGTATCTGTCGCCCGAAGAAAGCAAGGCGATGTTCGTCCTGGCTGATGGTTTCGAGATCGACTTGGTCGCTTCCGAAGTCGACTTCCCCGAAATGGTCAACCCGGTCGCGTTGGACATCGATGCGCGAGGCCGATTGTGGGTTACGACAAACCCCAGCTATCCTCAATACCTGCCCGGTACACCTGCTGATGATAAGATTTTGATTTATGAGGATACGACGGGCGACGGCAAAGCCGACAAACAAACGGTGTTTGCCGATAAATTGCATTTGCCGATCGGGATCGCGCTGGGCGATGGCGGCGCGTATGTTTCCCAGCAACCCGATTTAATGTTCTTGAAAGATACCGACGGAGATGGCGTTGCGGACGTTCGCCAGCGAGTCCTTCATGGCTTCGATTCCGCCGACTCGCACCACTCTCTGTCGGCATTCACATTCGGTACCGACGGTGCGCTCTATTTCCAAGAAGGGACCTTCCATTTCTCACAAGTCGAGACCCCATACGGACCTCAACGTGTCCGCGACGCGGCGGTTTTTCGGTATGAACCGAAGACAGAGAAGTTCAATATCTTCGTCTCCTATAACTTCGCCAACCCTTGGGGACATTGCTTCGATTATTGGGGCCAAAACTTCGTCGCCGACGCTTCGCCGGGGGCGAATTATTTTGCCGCAGCGTTTAGCGGTGATGTGATTTATCCTCACAAACATCGCAAAATGGAGCAATTCCTGGTCAAGCAATGGCGTCCGACGGCCGGTTGTGTGATCGCGTCAAGTCGCCAATTCCCCGATTCGCTTCAGGGCAATTACCTGATCAACAACACGATCGGTTTTCTTGGGACTTTGCAATATCAAATGTCCGACGATGGCAGCGGCTTTAAAGGTTCACCGGTCGACCCGTTGCTTTCTAGCCGCGATACCAATTTTCGCCCGATCGATATTAAGTTTGGCCCCGACGGTGCGCTTTATATTGTCGACTGGTTCAATCCACTGATCGGCCACATGCAACACAATTTGCGTGATCCGAAGCGTGATAAGCATCACGGCCGGATTTGGCGAGTCCGTTATAAGGACAAGCCGCTGCTGGAGATTCCGAAGATCGAGGGTGCGCCAATCAATGAGGTCGTGCGTTTGTTGGAGCGTTATGAGGATTCGGTGCGTCATCTGGCGCGAATGGAATTGCGAACTCGCCCAACCGCTAATGTCGTCAGCGCACTGTTCGCTTGGTTGAACGAACAGACCGACGATAGCGAACAAGCCGAACACAATCGCCTGGAAGCGTTATGGGTGATGCAGCATCACGATCAAGTGCATCCTGAGTTGTTGACGACGGTTTTGTCCAGCAAGGATCATCGTGCCCGCGCCGCTGCCACGCGTGTGCTCAGCTACTGGCGCGATCGAATCGACGGTGCGACCGATTTATTGATCGCTGCGGCGACCGATGAATCGCCGCGAGTGCGTTTGGAAGCGGTCCGGGCGGCCAGCTTCTATGCCGATGCCGACGAAGGTCGTCGGATTGTTGATGTCGCGATGACCAAGCCGCTCGATTATTACATCAATTATGCAATCACCGAGACCAATACGACGCTCGATCGCCGGGGCGGTCCTCGCAAAAGCGGTGACGACGGGTTGATCGATCAAATCGCCAGCGGCAAGGTGAACGATTCACAGATCGTGCCGATGGTAAAGGCGGCCCTTGGGAATATCCAAGCGGCACAAGCGGGACGTTTGGCCGACGCGATTTTGCGAGGCGATTTTTCGGCAGACAATCGTGCCGCGGCGCTGGGCGATTTGCTGGTCGCGACCCAGTCCAAGCGGATCACATCGTCGCTCGATATCGAATTAGCGACCAAGCGGTTGTTGGAAGCACGCCGCAGTGGCGACAGCCGCATGATTGTGCGGATCGCTGAATTGGCTGCGTCGTGGAACGTCGAAGAGATGACCGCCGCGCTGCGTGAAACCGCTCGTGATCCTGCCACTCCGGGCGAAGCCGTCGACGCGGCGCTCGCAGCGATCGTTGCGTCTGGTTCACCATCGGGTGGCGATACGCGTAATCAATTCGTGCGTGACGATTTACCCACCGTTTTGAGATTGCGATTCGCGCGTGCGGTCGCGAAGGTCTCGCCAACGCAAGCCGCCCAGTCGATCGCTAATGCGATTCGTTCAGGTATCGATGCCCAAGACGGTGAGCAGCTTGTTCGCGCCGCCACGGCTGTTTTGGCGGACAAGTCGGGTGTCCAGCAATTGACACGCAACCTTCAGGACACCAAGCCTGATGCTGATGCGGCGAAACTGTTGCTGCGAGCCCTGTTTGCCGCCAACGTTACGAGCGGACCGCTGGTTGAAAAGCTGAGCGTGTCTGCGGGCCTTGGTGATGCGACACAGCCGATGACCGATGACCAGCGAAAGGCACTTGTCAAACGGATCGATTCGCAAGGCGATCCGCATCGGGGGCAATTGGTTTATCGTCGCAAGGAGCTGAACTGCATCCAGTGTCACGCGATATCCGGAGCAGGCGGAAATGTTGGTCCTGATATGAGCGGCGTTGGTGTGACCAGTCCCACTGAATACTTATTGGAAAGCATCTTAGCGCCCAGCGCCGTGATCAAGGAAGCTTATTTGACATTACAGGTGCTGACATCCGACGGAGTGGTCATTCGCGGTGTGAAGGTCGATCGTGATGATCAACGATTGATTTTGCGTGATGAGAATGGCCGCGAGATTGTGATCCCTGAGGATGAGATCGAGCAGGAAAGCGAAGGCAAATCGTTGATGCCTGAGGGGCTGCACCATTTGTTGACTCAAGATGAATTGGTCGACTTGGTTGCGTTTCTCTCCGCGCTCGGCAAACTCGGCGACTTCGTCGTCAATTCGCGTCCGACGATCAATCGTTACAGCGTTTTAGCAAATGAGAAATGGATCAACGATTTGATCGCGATGCCAGAAGGAAAGCTGGAAGGGGAACTTGCAAAGATTCCTGCCGACGCGTGGCAGAGTGCTTATGCTTTGGTTGATGGAACGTTGCCAGCGGACGCGATTCCGCCGACAGCTAAATTGATCGTCTTGAGGGGTGAGGTGGACATTGTCGTTGCCGGCAAGATCGGCGTTCAGGCGACCAGCCAAGCGAATGCTCAGGTGGTGATCAACGGAAAGTCGATCAACGGTAACGGAAAAGAGTGGATCGAGTTGCCTGTGGGCAAGCATGCGATCCACGTGGTGATTGAAGAACCGTCGAAGCTGGAAAGCGTAGTGACCGAGGTTATGAAGCCGGCTGATTCAGAGGTGCAGTTCACGACTTTAGGCGGGGCGTGATAAGGTAGCAGGCACACTCCGAGTGCCGTTGCAATGGTAGCAGGCACACTCCGAGTGCCGTCAGCGAAAAGAAATTTGTTACGGCACACGGAGTGTGCCTACTACATTGGTTACGGCACACGGAGTGTGCCTACTACCTTGGCTCCAAATATTTTTCTTGACCTCGGCGGGTCGACACATTCAAATACCGGTTCCTCATGCTTCCCGCCCCGCCTCCCCCTCTTGAGCCTCGGCTATGAAACCTTCTATTCAATCGCAATCCCGCCGTCGATTCCTGCAAACTTCTGCCGTCGCGACCAGTTCACTGCTGCTGGCCGGTACCCGTGCATCGGGCAAAGTGATCGGTGCCAACGATCGACTGCGGGTTGCGGTGATCGGCGTTAATGGACGCGGCCAAGCTCACATCAGCGGTTATCAATCGCAAGACAATGTCGAACTCGCCTATCTGGTCGATCCCGACACCAACACGCTCGGCAAAGTGCTGAAGAAAGTCAACGGCGAACCGAGCGGTGCGAAGTGTGTCGGCGAAACGGACATTCGCAAAGTATTAGAAGACAAAACGATCGATGCGATTTCGGTCGCGACGCCGAACCACTGGCACGCCCTGATGACGATTTGGGGCGCTCAGGCCGGTAAGCATGTCTATGTCGAAAAGCCGATGAGCCACGACATCACCGAGGGTCGCGTTGCCGTCGAAGCACAAAAGAAATATGGCGTCGTTGTGCAACACGGCACCCAAAACCGCAGTAGTGCAGGCATCGCGGGATTGCACGAAGCGATCCAGGCCGGCAAGTTTGGTCGGTTGAAAATTTCTTATGGTTATTGCTGCAAGCCACGATCGAGCATCGGCACAAAGCCGGTTGTGGCCCCACCAGCGAACCTCGATTGGGACCTCTGGCGTGGCCCCGCAGATATTGACGCCTTCCACAGCAATTTTGTCCATTACAACTGGCACTGGTTCTGGAAAACCGGCAACGGCGACCTGAACAACCAAGGAACCCACCAGCTTGATATCGCTCGCTGGGCGCTCGACAAAGACGTCACGCATCCGACACGCGTCATGGCGATCGGCGGTCGATTCCAATGGGACGATCAAGGCGAAACCCCTAATACGATGATGGGCGTCGCCGAATACCCCAACGGTCAATCGGTATTCTTCAATGTTCGAAACGTCAACTATAAGGGTTATCAAACCCAAGTCGAAAACGAATACTACTTTGAAGACGGCGGCAAGATTGTCCGCGGCATGTACTATCCGGCCGGCAGCAAAGAAGGCCAAAAGGTATCGGTACCGAGTGGAAAGGTGACACCGGGTGGAAATTGGGGATCATTCGTCGCCGCCTGCCGCGCTGGCAAGCCCGAAATGGCCAACGGCAACGCGCTCGATGCCCACTACGGTTGTGTGCTTGGCCACTTGATGAACAACTCGTACCGACTTGGCACGACGGCTCCGTTCAGCGTAAAGACGGGCCGGTTTGGCGACAACAAAGCCGCCGCCGAGCATTTTGAGAAACTGCACACGGTGATGCGAGACGGTGTCGGAGTGCCCGAAGACGGCAACCAATACACGGTCGGTCCCTGGTTGACCTTCAACCCAGAAACCGAATCGCACACCGGAGAGATGGCCAAAGAAGCCAACGCGTTGATGAAAGACCCGAACCGAGCCGGCTTCGAAGTCCCCGACGCCACGAAGGTCTAAAGTAGCAGGCACACTCCGTGTGCCGTAGCAAAGGTAGCAGGCACTCTCCGAGTGCCGTCCACCAACAGCATCTAATCCGTTCCCCACAAACACTTCGACAAAACTCAACCAACCGCCCTACGCATCCGACGCCGTCACACCCAGCACAATATTCCAGTTAGCCAACAATTCGCCAATCGTCGAATCGGGCATCGGCTTAAACTCCGTCAACACCGTCTGCTTGACCTTGTCATCGCCAAGCCGCCTCATCAATCCATCCTTTTCATTGAGCGCTTCCCCGGCGACCAAAAGCTGAGTCGTCAAAACACGCTTGCCGTTTCTTGAAATCGCAAAGTGGATATGCGGTGCTCGGCCTGGGTAGGGAACCGGTTTAACGGTGCGGAAAAAGTATCGTCCTTCGGAATCGGTCAAGAAACGTCCGTACCCTTGGAAATTGGTATCGCGTTTATCAGCGTTCACCGATTCGGAATGAAGATACGCGCCCTTATGATCGACCTGCCAAATCTCGACCAACGCGTTGCGAACCGGTCCGCCATCCTTGCCCAAAACGCGACCGCTCAGGTAAGTGATCTCGCCGACCGCTGGCGTCAATGAATCGTTCAGCACCAACAGATCGTTATCGGTATCCAGCGGCATACGATCGGGATAGAACGGGCCTTCGGTCATCGCTGCGGTTCGCATCAATTCCTCAGCAAACAAGCCCGGAGTCGCGAAGAGGGCCGCAGCGCCAAAACCGGCGTTCCGCATAAATTGGCGTCGTGGTGTTGCGTTTCGATTCAGATCCATCGCTAGCTGTCCTGCCGTGTGAAAAGAAGAAGTGTGGGTTAAGTCTGACGAGCGTCATTGTAGCAACCCCGCAAACGAGCATCGGTTTCGCATTCCCCGTTACCGCTAACACTTTAGCAGTCGTGGGGTCGATCGCTATCCATGTGCAAGGCAGAAATCGCTGCCCTTATTGCCGCGGGCAATTTCCACAATGTTGACAACAAGCGGCGGTTGGTCCATCGTGACCGCTTCGCGAAGCGGGTATAACACTCCTTTGCGATCCTGCCGACAACACTGCTGTGGTCCGTTGCCCCTACGGCGACTGATGCGGCCAGTCCCTCCCCTGCCGATCTCCCACGGAGCCGATTGATGCAAAACGATTCGTTGTTGGCAAGGCTACACCGTCGCTCGGAAGTCATCTTTGGCCTCGCTGCAACGACCTCATTTCTGCTTTACCTACATCGTTATACCTGGAATCTGGTTCGTCCCGAATTGGAAGCCGAGTACAACCTCAGCAACACACAACTGGAAGCGCTAGGTTCAGCATTCTTTTTCCCATACGCGCTCGGCCAGATTCCCGGCGGCATTCTATGCGACCTGTTTGGTCCCCATATCTTTCTAGTCGTGATCATTATCGCCTGGTCGGCGCTATTGCCACTGCACGGCCTGGTCGGCAGTTTCACTGGGTTGCTTGCCGTCCGTGGCGGATTCGGCCTCTTTCAAGCCGGATGCTACCCGGCGCTCAGCCAAGTGACGCGATCATGGTTTCCGATGCGAAAACGCACGCAAATCCAAGGTTGGATCGCCAGCGCGTTTGGACGAGGCGGCGGCGCGATGGCATCGATCATTATGGGATCGTTCCTGATGGGATATCTGGAACTTCATTGGTTGACGTCGCTGTGGATCCTATCAGCCGCAGGGATTGTTTTCGCACTGATTTTCTTAGTACTGTTTCGCAACTCGCCGCCGGTGCCGGTTGATGGCGAAACAGAAACACAGATAAGCGACAGATCGCTATCACAGACAAACGAAACGGCGCCTCAGGCACCGCGCGTCTTACCATTTCGTATCGCACTGAAAAATCGCAGTTATGTGATTTTGCTGTTCCAGCAATTCTTGAATGCCGGTTCGGACGTCGTATTCGCGTTGATCCTCGGCAGTTATTTCCGATCGCTGGGCGTTGACAAAGGTGCCGAGCTTGGGGTCCTGATCAGCCTGCCGCTTTGGGGCGGTGCACTGGGCGGCATCTTCGGCGGATACGCCAATGACTGGGCGATCAATCGATTTTCGAGTCGCCGGTGGAGTCGTTCGACCGTCGCGGGCATTGGCCTAGGCACCGGCGG
>DNWZ01000365.1 GCA_003506095.1 Planctomycetaceae bacterium
TCCAGCAATTCTTGAATGCCGGTTCGGACGTCGTATTCGCGTTGATCCTCGGCAGTTATTTCCGATCGCTGGGCGTTGACAAAGGTGCCGAGCTTGGGGTCCTGATCAGCCTACCGCTTTGGGGCGGTGCACTGGGCGGCATCTTCGGCGGATACGCCAATGACTGGGCGATCAATCGATTTTCGAGTCGCCGGTGGAGTCGTTCGACCGTCGCGGGCATTGGCCTAGGCACCGGCGGCGCGCTAGTAATCTCCGCGGTCGCCTATTCCGACCCTCGCACCGTTGCACTCGGATTGATGATCGCCCGATTCTTTGCCGATTGGAATCAGCCGACCGTCTGGGGCACCTGTACCGATCTGGGCGGTCGTTACTCCGCAACGGTCTTCGGGATGGTGAACATGTGCGGTAACATGGGCGCCTTCTTGACGCCGTTTGCAGTCGGCGTCTTATTAGATTTTTACAGCACCGTTGAAATGATCGACGGCAGCGAAGTTCGCACAACCAATTACGTTCCCGCATTCATCCTGTGTGGCGGTATGATGTTGACCGCCGCGGTTGGATGGTTGTTTGTCGATTGCACTCGGAAAATTGTCCCCGAAACGGATCTATCATGACACGTCTCCTTTTTGATTCCCACCTGGACCTTGCCTGGAACACCGCATCCTTCGATCGCGACTTGACGCTCACGCTGGAGCAGATGTGTGACGAAGAGCGATCGATGACCGATAAGCGATTTCGTGGCCACGCGACCCTGACGTTTCCGGAATTGCGAAGAACGGGAATCGCCGTTTGCATCGCAACGCTGCTTTCCCGCAGTGGCCCTGAGCACGTTCGCCAATCGACCTATCAACGCGGTGAACTCGATTACGCGACACGCTTGGGATGCCATGCCGCAGCTCACGCCCAACTGGCCTGTTATCATTATTGGGAATCGATCGGCGAAATCAAAATGTTGATGACGCAAGAAGATTTGCAAGAACATGATGCGCTGTGGAAAAATCGCAAAGGTGATGAAAAACTTCCCATCGGAATCATCCTTTCGATGGAAGGTGCCGATCCGGTGATGAGTCCCGATACGCTGGTCGATTGGTGGGATCTTGGGTTGCGAGCGATCGAACCGGCGCATTACGGTCGCAGCCACTACGCATCGGGCACAGCGACCGAGGGGCCGTTAACCGATGCCGGTCGCGAATTGATCGACGAAATGGGACGTGTCGGCATCGCGCTGGATGTGACGCATTTGTGCGACGAAAGCATGGCGGAAGCCTTGGAACGATACCAAGGTCCGGTATGGGCAAGCCACCACAATTGCCGAGCACTTGTCCCGGGCGACCGTCAATTGACAGACGATCAAATCCGACAGTTGATCGCCCGTGACGGAGTCATCGGCTTGGCACTGGATGCGTGGATGTTGTTGCCCGGTTGGATCCGCGGCGAAACCGACCCCAGTACCGTTTCGATGCAAGATGCTGCTGATCACATCGACCATGTCTGCCAGCTTGCTGGCAATACCCGGCATTCAGGCATCGGCAGCGATCTGGACGGCGGCTATGGCACCGAACAGACTCCCGGTGATCTGAAAACGATTTATGATTTATTGAAATTAGAAGACATTTTGTCTGGCCGCGGATACAGTGACACCGATATCGACGCGATTTTTTATAACAACTGGATGCGGAAAATGATGGCGACGTTGCCCACGCGTGATTGAGAGCCTAGTAGAGCTTGCTAGTGCCGCGAGAACGAATTGGCCTTGCTTGATGAGTTTTCCCAGGAAATTCTCTTTACGTCCATCCTGCCGGAATCTGCACCATGCCAGGGAAGGCAGCCAAGCTACCGATTGATCTCGGATAATTTGAATACACACAGCAGCGAAAATTGCGTTCGTTACGGAGTCGCATGCTGTGGGATTGACGAGGACCTCGGGAATAAAGGGGTTCGCGGCATTCTGAAATCGATCGGGAGTCGCGTGACCTTCTTGTCCGACCTCAGTCATCGGGTTGAGTTTCTGTACACACCACGTCATTGTTCATGGCTCAATCCAATTGAAATCTGGTTTGGGACGTTACGCAGCAACGTGACTCGATGGATGGGTTTCACAAGCGTAGAAAATCTGGAGTCATCAATTGAATCGTTCATTGATTACTTCAACGACGTGATGGCAAAAAATTATAACTGGACCTACGCTGGGAAGGTCCTGTCAAAATAATCACATGGTTAGAAAGTAAGGCAAAGACCTTACTTCAAGCTTGCTTATTTCGTTCTCGCGGCACTCGTGGTCCGAGAACGAATCAGTATTGCTTGAGCGGCAAATTGTCGCCAGAACTTTCTTCATTTACAGTCTGTGAGCCGACGAATAGTCATGCCAGAAGACCGCCAGTTCGCGTTGCCCACGTTTCGCATGGCAACCAGGCACGATGGGCGGCACCACCTGATGGATAAAGCGACTTTAATCTGTCGCGTTACCCGCCTCAAATCGCTTCCGCAGTTCGTCTAGCTTGCTGACTAGTTGCTCGGTCGATTGCGCCAACAATACTTCGTCGCTCTCAACGGGCTCCGATAAGATTCGTTGCAGCATCTGGATCTTCCCGGCAAGGAGCCCTTCTTCGCGGCCTTCTTCGCGACCTTCTTCGCGACCTTCTTCGCGGCCTTCTTCGCGACCTTCTTCGCGACCTTCTTCGCGGCCTTTGGCGATGGCCATTCGCTCGATCGATGTGATGTATGGCATGTGCCGCTCCTGTTCTACCTGTTCAAGTTGCTGACGAAAATCCAGCTCAATCTCTGCCGGCAATTGTAACATCCAGTCCAACACGCGGAACAGTTTTCTGACTTCTTCCGCCGTTAAGCCTCGCTCGTACAAAGGCCGCAACAGTCGTAATTTCCAGCGACAACGGTCCTCCGGATCGTTGACCGTCTGCATCGTCGCCAGATGCGCCAAAATGATGGACGCAAACGGATTGGTCGATCGCT
>DNWZ01000823.1 GCA_003506095.1 Planctomycetaceae bacterium
ATCCGCCGCCGCGCTCGCGTCGTTCCCTGGTCCCCGGTTATCCTTTTCGGGCCCCGTTTTGGAAAAGTTTTCGCCGGAAGCGGCTGCGTCGCTGGCCGTCGCTTCCGCAGAGTTGCATATTCCCTTGCGGCAACTCGACTCACAGCCACTGGCCAATCGGATTGCCACCCAGCGCGGCAACTCGATGTTTTACAATCTTGAAACCGTCTCCCGCGAAGCCGCTCCGGCGCTCACGCAATACAACTCGTTTTTCGACCTCCGATCCTTAAAGGTGCTGGATTCGCCAGAGATAGCGAGGCGATTCGTCCAAGGCGTCACAACCGCAAACTCCGTCATGCTGCCCTCGCTTTCGACCATCACGCCCGAAGCCGCCGAGGTCTTAGCCGCTGGCTCAAAGTCGCTATCCATCGGTTTGACTGTGCTCGATTCTCCAGAGGTTGCCCGAGCGCTGGCGAAGTCGCGGTCAGGAGTGAACCTGTCCAGGCTTCGCGCCGCAACGCCTCAGGTGATTGAAATCTTGAAAGACGCCAAGTCGATTAAAACGCCGCCGCTGGACTCTCTCTATCAATTGCCGGAACGCCAACCCGATTGAGCTGAGGAAATGCAGGCATGCGACTGGTATCCAATTTGCGAAATGCTGCCTTGGTGATTTTCATCGTAGCGTCAGCAAACGTTGCCGTGAACGCTCGGGCGCAGGAAGCAATCGAGAAGCGAATTGAAGATCTAATTCTGCAGCTTGGCAATGACTCTTATTATGCTCGCCAGCGTGCTGCGGAGGCGTTGATTAAAATCGGAATGCCAACCAAGCCGGCACTATTTGAGGCTATGAAAAGCAAGGATCTTGAGATCGCCTCGCGATGTCGTGCTCTGTGGTCGGAGGTGCGGATTGAAGCGGGTTGGCAACAGGTTCGAAAAATCATCGGCGACTCAGCGGCTTCGCGCGATCTTTATGATCAGATGTTTCTAGCCGCGCCAACCCTCTGGTATGAGCTTGCGGAAAACCGCATAGACGCGGACATTTTGTTCGACGATCGACGCCAGCAGTTGCAAGGGCTGCTTAAAGAAAAACAGGTTAGCAGGTGGGCGGGATCGCTTGCCAATCTTTTGTACTTTGGCGTTCGAGCTAAAAAGGAACTCCCCCAAAAAGAACTTCGCCGCGTGGACGAATTGTTGAATGCGGGGCGGTCCCAGCAAGCGTTATCGGATAACGAGTCACTGCGTGCGCTTCTGGATGTTTGGTTGTTCTTTACAGAAGCCGATGGCGCTGCCTTCGATCGACTGCTGATTGCGCTGCGTGATCGACGTCCGCTGGCCGTTGAAATCGCTCGCAAGCTGCTCCGCGATAACCAAACACCGCTCAAACAGCGGCAATACGCCCTGCTGGCGCTGGTCAATTCAGACAACCCTGACGACGAAAAACTGATCGACGAAGCCATTAATGATTCCTCCACACTGGACTCGCTTTTTTCGAAAGGCTTGATCATCGAGTCGCAGTTGCGTGACGTTGCCTTGGCAGTCCGAATCGTCCGCAATGGCCGAAATCCGGTGGAGTTCGGTTTCGATTACTTGCGGCCGAACGACAACACCATCTACTCGCCATCATCGCTCGGTTTCCAAAACTCAGAAGATCGAAATACGGCCTTTGAGAGATGGTCAGCATTTACCAGGAGACAACATTCCCGACCATGATCGAATTCAATCGCCCCAGTCCGACGCGGAAGTTGAATCTGGCGACCGAAGTCGACAGAATCAGGCTCTCGTCTTGCTCACTAAAGCATTTAAAAAGGAAAAATCGAAATGGCGACTCAGACGCCTCCGGCGGTCAACATTACGCTTCGTATTCCTGGGCAGTGGCGGCACCCAACGGAGATGCTCGATCGCCTTCCCGATGGTTTTCAGGTTACCGAGGACCGCTTGATTCTTCCCGATCAATCGGACATTGAGATCTTTCCGATGCCGCCAGACAGTCAGTTTCCGTCCATCTTTCGTTCGATGCTTCGCCAGCCAGCCCAACGGAGTTACAGGTCGTCGATCGGTACACCGCCAACGTGGTGCTGACAGGCCCTGGTGGTAGTCTGGAGTCGGCGCGAAAGATGGTGCAAGCGGGCGCCGCGATCATCCAGGTAGGCGGAGCGGGTGTGTTCATCGATAACAGCGGCCTTGCTCATGGCGCAGAGAGTTGGATGTATATGACTGAAGAGGGCAGCAGTGACGCGGTAAGTTTCGCATTCGTTGGAATCGTTCGCGGGCAATCGGAAGTATGGACGACAGGAATGCACGTCCCCGGCTTTCCGGAAATCATCATGAAGCGTGCTGACGCCGACGCCGTCGACCGGGTCATCATCGAGATGATTCGCTATGTTTGCGCGGACGACCGCGAGGTCGGCGACGGCCACATTGTTGCTGATGAAAATGGTCCCCGGTTCCAGATCCGGCATGAGTTTCCGGAATCGCCAAACTCCCCCGATGCCATGCACAACCCATGGGGGCGAATGAGAATGATAAGTTTTAAAGACATCGCCGAGCGAAACTGATTTCCACCATCAACGCTTCTCATAGCCCCGTTTTTCGGTTGTAACTTTTGGGGTTGATAACCAGAGCGGGACTACGCCGTGCCTGTTCATGTCTAGATGTTGGGCTCAGCGAAATTCAGACCAACTTACCTCGGTCTGGTACATAATTCCGCGGTTTACTTTTCAATCGAAAACCTCGCGGCCAACATCGATTCAAAAAACAGTTTCGCCGTCACATGCGTCAAGGCGATGGAAAATGGACTGACAACAATAACCCAATGGCTGTGTTCTCTATGTCCGTGACAACGACTGACCTTTATCTTTAAAGCCACGATGTATGTCGTGGATTTACTTAACCAACTCGCTCGCCATCCGAATCGCCGCCATAAGACTCGATTCGCTCGCCTTGCCGGTCCAGGCAATATCCATCGCGGTGCCATGATCGACCGACGTTCGCACGATGGGTAAACCCAGCGTAACGTTGACCGCATCGTCAAATGATAGCGCCTTCAGTGGGATCAATCCCTGGTCGTGGTACATGCATACATACACGTCTGTAATTTTTCGGCGCGCTGGAACAAACGCTGTGTCGGGGGAAAGTGGGCCAGTCACATCATAACCCGCGGCCTTTGCTCGCCCGATCGCGGGCATGATGATTTGTTCCTCTTCTTGGTGGCTCATCAACCCATGTTCGCCGGCATGAGGATTCAAACCACAGACCGTCACTCTTGGTGCGGCGTTGAACTTGCGGCGACATTTCTTTTCCAATGCGATCACCCCCAGCTCGATCGCTTCATAAACATCATCACTGGATAAATGTGCTGCGACATCAACAAGCGGAATATGAACCGTGGCGAGCACACAACTGAGTTCATCGCTGGTCAACATCATCCGCACTTGTGAACTGGAGGTCAGTTCGGCCAGCAATTCGGTGTGCCCCGGGTAATCAATTCCCGCCGCATGCCAAGCCTCTTTCTGGATCGGCCCGGTGACCATAGCATCCAAGTGGCCGGCCATCGCGGCCTTCGCCGCTACGCATACCCAGTGGTACGATGCCGCGCCCGTCACTGCGGTCCATTGCCCAGGAATTACTGTATCGGCATTCAAATCACCCGCCGAAAAAACACTGACATGCCCCTGATCCGTGGCCTCGTGTTTGGTTCCGTTGACCGCAACCTGGTCCCAACCATCGATCCACTGGGTCGCCCGCAGCGGCAGTCCAACCTCCGACGCGACGCGTCGCAGCAGAGCCGCATCGCCGATCAATACCAGATCGACATCCGGGAAGTCTTCAATCCGAGCCGCAGCACGCAGCGCCAATTCCGGTCCGATACCCGCAGGGTCGCCGATCGATATTCCGATTCGCTTGCGTGTCGATACGCGGTTCATTTGGGTTTCGGGGCGCTGCCCCACCAGTCTTTGTTAGGTTGAAAATCGGGCTTCAAAAAGTTTGCATGTTGAGTTTCCAACTGCGGCAAGACTTTTTCACGGAAACGCTTCAACTTGGCGGTCGCGGCGGCTTCTGTGAATCGGTCGTCGGGACTGGGGAACTTTGCGCCGACGCTTTCTAGAAAGTCTTTTAACTTCGCTTTCATCA
>DNWZ01000842.1 GCA_003506095.1 Planctomycetaceae bacterium
GATGCTCAACGTCTTGGCCACTTTTCTTTTCCAACCCTTGCGTTGTGTGAACGTGCATTGTGTGAACTTGATTCAGAGGCCGTTGCGATCCGCCAGCCCCAGGAGTCCACAGGATGACTCACCAACGTCGATTTGTGCAGAGGGCCAATCAAGATTGCGGCATTGGGATGTTCAAAACGACCGGCGCGCCGCGAACCCAAGTGTTGCCAACGAGCACTTCGGGGGTCAATCGCAATGGGCCGTAGCCCGTTTTTGCCACCGGAATCTCCAGCATTCCCGACGCCCCGTCCGCTTCGGCAATCCGCCGGCCCAGGTGACGAACCGCGACCCGACTTCCGGCACTTGCTGTAACACCTGCCTTAACCACACCTGTCGCGCCATCATCGAACGTCGCCGTCAAAGCTGGCGCCGCGTCTTTGCCGACCACGAATCCAGCGCTCTGAAACGTTCGCATTCGCAGGGGATGTCGGCTGATTGCCCCGATCGTTAATTTATGATGCCCCTGCGCTAAGCCATCCTTCGCGATGTTTAGTTGTCCCATTGGCGGAATCACGTTCATCAACTTTCCGTCCAAGAAAACTTCTATCGCCCCCACATTGGCTGCTGCGGTCGCCCCGCGCCAGAATTGAATCAACGCTCGATATGCATCGTCACTTTCACCCAAAGTTAAAGTAAACGCTTCGTTGTGCTCGTCGCCATAAGGTCTGCATAGCGGGTCGCCCATGATCAGCAATTGATAAGGCGAGTCGATCGACAAATAAAAAGATTCCACTAAAGTGCATCCCGATGCATAGTACGGATAAATCAGCGGCGTCGGAAACTTAAATTGCAAAGCATAAGGTTCAGTCACCGTACCACTGGTTCCAGCCGCCCCGCCACGAATCAATTCAACCATGGAGGTTTGGCCGTTTTCCTCATGCAACACTCCGCTTGTACTGGTCAAGTTTTCCAATATCGCCCCAGACAGTATTTCATTGTTGGTCGCTGGCCAATCATAGTTTGCTGACCCCAGCATCGCTCCCATCAAACGTTTGCGGTTGGTTGGCAAGCGTTCCTTTTCGATGATCACTTCGTGCCCCATGTCCTTCAAAATGTTTGCGGCGATGGGTACCAGAGGCATGCGAGTTGTCGAGCGCACGTCAATGGAATCACTGAAGAAAAACTCGGCTGCCCTACCCGTCCCGTCTGCCGCAGCGGATCGATTCAAACTCTCGATCGCTTCGGCCAACGTCGTACCACGACCAGTCGTGACCGCGAGAACCGTCGACAATAGGTAACGAATCCCTTGCTTCGGATCGCTCAGCGGAATGCCGTTGATTCCAAAGGTTTGACGTGCCGAAAATGCGACTGCGGGATAACGATTGGGAATCGGACCAGCGGCCTGCTCCATCAATCGTTGATAATCGGCGTTCGGACGGAGCGAATCAAAAGCCTTGTCATCGGCGAACATGTTTTGATGCGCATTTTTGGAGTCCACCAATTTTGTGATCATCGCCAAGGATTCATCATGCCGTCCGGCTTGGTTCAACCATCCCGCCATGCGAAACTGCAATGGCCACTGGAGTGTATGCTTATCCACCAAGGGTTTTAATTTTGCAACCGCAGCGCCGAAATCATTCGCCGTGGCGTCCTTTACCGCGTCATCAAAAACCGCTCGGTCGCTGCCAACAAACGGGTTATCCAAAAGCCTTTCCGGATCGCGCCGGGCGTAATAATTCGAAAGCGGCGATACATATTCCGGATTCTCGTTCAGCACAAATTGATAGAGCGTTGTAAGCCCATTGATCGAGCCCAATGCGGTAAAAATTTTGTGTCGATCCGGTATCTTGTCGAGGTCTTTTCTAATGTCGACCGCAGTCGGAAATCCGGCTGAATAAGCGATCGTGTCGGTTTGTATCCCCAATCCGCGAGCGTCCAATTCGTTCAGCAAAGGCTTCAGCACCTCATCGCGAAACGCGTCAACACCGATAACCATGTTTGGCGAAACACTCTCGAGCACGATGATGCTGAGGTCAGGTATCGAACGAAGTTGTGCATAATGATTGGCGACCGTCAGTGAATCGATCGAGTCGCCATTGACCACGATTGCGGTTCGCATCGGGTCCGTCGCAATGGCCAAAGGCAGGGCGACTGCGGCGGAAATAAACACGATCGAAATCGATCGTAAACAAGAATGTATAAACATTGTATTTCGTTTGGATCCGTGCAGAGAATCTTATGGTCGGATGTTGAATCTTGGCTTCCGCGTTCTTATCAGATCGCTTTCATAGGCTCGTCGGATCGACAAATCGTTCGCCGGCGATTGTGGACCGAATGTGTGCAATTCGACGGTGATTGCGCCTTGGGAACCAGAACGGAGGTATTGGTCGAGAGTCACACGGTCACTTTGGCTGGTGTGTTGTAACAACCGTGTTTTCAGGTTCGCGGCTTCACCAATGTAAAGGTAGCCAGTCGGGTCATAAAACAAATAGACGCCTGCCCCGGTGCTGATTTTGCCGGCTTGCAGCGCAGCGGTTAATTGATCGATCGTGAATGTATCGATCGTACGATTCCAGTCCGCGACGCGTTGGACTAATTCGGGGCGCAGGTGTCGAGTTTTGCGAAGCCGCAACAGGTGCTTGCGAATCGAGTATGCGTCGGGTGGTTGAACCGCTGGGGTTTGTGAAGCGCCGGGTGGACTGGCGATCGCCGTCGCGGCGAATTGCAATTGATCACGCAAACGGGGATCGCACAGCAGCGTATCGGTGCTGACCGGATGCTGGTCCAGAACGGATCGTGCTGCGATTTCCGCCACATGAGCAAGTTCGGGCTCGGCGGTACGGCCTCGCTTGGTTGCCTTCAATGAGATCTTGCCCGCTTTGCGCAGCGACACCAATCTCAACAGCGTGTCGCGTTGCCAATCATCGCCCAATGACTGCCACGCCGGATTCATCGCAGCCAAAAAACGTTCGCGATGCTGGTCGTCAATCACGATCTCATCAACGCTGTATCCGTCGCTGGCCATCCGCAGTGCCGCAAGGATCGCGTCATCCGAAAGGGCGGCCCCCGACGTTTCGGATTCCGCAAACGAGTTGCTGCAGATGAACGCCAGCACCAACGCGATCGATTGGCCAAAACGAAGGGAGACTTTCGCAAACTGCCCCCGATGGATCGCCACGGCCATCACGGTAAACTCACGCAAGTGATACCCGATGGCGGACTGTCGCTGTGATTCTACTGCGTCCAACATGAGTGCTCCCTGATATGGCGACCCGAGCCGTTCTGTGTTACCCCGTTACCGAAGCATGCATTGCAAAGATTCGAGCTGCTGCGGGTGATTTCGAAATCGTAAACGCTGGCCAAGAACGAATCGATGAATTGTTGCCCACGGCAGACTTGTTTATCGGTCATGCGAAAGTGCCTGTCGATTGGGGCCGAGCTTTGGCGGCCAAGCGTTTGCGTTGGATTCAGTCTTCTGCGGCGGGGTTGGACCACTGTCTCGTTCCGGGAGTGATCGATTCGGATATCGTCGTCTGCAGTGCGTCGGGATTGTTCGCGCCACAAGTCGCCGAGCAAACATTCGCGCTGCTGATGGGGCTGTTGCGCCGCATTCGCTTGTTCACCGAAGCTTGTGATAAGCGTGATTTTACACGCCAGCCGACCGACGATCTGCGCGGCAAGACCGTTGGGATCGTCGGATTAGGCGGCAATGGTCGATACATTTCGCGAATGTTGGCACCTTGGGAAGTTCGGATCATCGCCACGGACTATTACCCCGACAGCAAACCGGCGGAAGTGAGTGAGCTTTGGTCTGCCGATCAATTGCCGAAACTGCTCAGCCAAAGCGACATCGTGATTCTCACGTTGCCGCTGAACGAATCCACTCTCGGCTTATTGGATGCCGCAATGATCGCGAACATGAAGCCCGGCAGCTACCTGGTCAACGTCGCTCGCGGTTCCGTCGTCGTCGAATCAGCACTCGTTGCGGCACTCGACAGCGGCCACATTGCCGGTGCGGGATTGGACGTGACCGAAGTCGAACCGTTGTCACCGCAAAGCCAATTGTGGGACCGGACAAACGTTTTGATCACACCGCATGTTGGAGCACAATCGTACCGTCGCGTTTCGGATACAACGGACCTCATCTGTGAAAACCTAAAACGTTATCGCCAAGGGTTGCCGCTTTGGAATGTGGTCGACAAACGGCTCGGGTTTCCAAATCCAACTGTCGTTTGGCGACCAAACAGATGATCATTTTTGGGGTGTGTCGTTTCTTTCAAATCATAGGATGAATGTTATGAGCAGTATCACCACAGCACAGTCTTATGAAGCGACCGTCAATCACCACGGTCATCCGACCGGGCCGGTGCGGTTGCCGTTGGTCGATCGCCAAATGTTTATCGATTCGTTTAACCATCGTTATCGAAGCGCTGGATTTTCGATCAGCGGTTATGTCGCTGCCGATGGCACAATGTCACCGTTAAGCGAAGCATTCGCTAGTATTGTCGAAACCAAGAATAACGATCCGCAATGACCCTGCTGATCGCAACCGATGAAGCGGGTTACGGGCCGCGCTTGGGGCCGCTTGTCATCGTCGCAACCGCTTGGAGATTGTCGCCGCAGTGGGACATTTCAACGGCTGACTGTATGCTGCGCGAGCCTTTGCATATCGACAACGTCGGCAAGTTTCACATTGATGATTCCAAACGGATCTTTAAAAGGCCAAAGGCGAAAGCTGGTGAGCCAACTTCGGCATCGTCAATCGATCGAATCACCGACGCGGTTGCGCATTGGGTTGGATTGCCTGTTCCCAGCATCGACACAGCGAATTGGCTGCGCAGCGTCGCCACCGATGATTTCGGTTCACTGGTCAAGCAACCCTGGTTTAAAACGCTCGCCGCAAAACGTTCTCTCACAAGGACCACAACGGCGGGTTCAACCGCTGATCCGATTACCGAGGCATTGATTCGTCACTGGTCCAGGGGCGGCTGGCAACTCGTGTCGATCGCAGCAAGAATCATCGACGCAGCAAGTTTCAACGCCATGCTCGACCGTTCCGGAAACAAAGCAGATTTGCTGAGCGATTCAACCTGCGGATTGGCAATCAAACTGGCGAATCGGATTTATGAGACTAGCGATCGCTCGGTAATCATTCAAAGCGATCGATTTGGCGGTCGAGCCTACTATGCGGGTTTGGTCCAACACCATTGCCCCCAATACAACGTTCAAGTGACAGCCCAGTCGAGCCAATCCAGCAGTTATCGTTTGACCGATTCGACCGAGCCCACCCGGTCGATCCAACCTACACCGCACGCTTCGAATCGCCACGGTGCAAAGACGAAGGAGCGTCCTACAACAATCGATTGGTCATTCACTGTCGGAGGCGACAGTTTTCCGCCGGTCGCGATGTCATCGATCATTGCCAAATCGACTCGCGAGCGTTTAATGGATTTGCTGAATCGGTACTTTCAAACAGAAACGGCCAGTGATCCGAAGCTTGGGAAAAATCTGAAGCCAACTGCCGGTTACACAGTAGACGCGAATCGTTTTCTTTGCGACATATCCGCATACCGTGTCGCCGCAGGCATCGACGACCAGATCCTGATTCGCAAAAAGTAATAAAAGATCAATTCGCTGGCGACAATTCGACCACCAGTTCGCCTTCATTATCCGCATATCCGCTGGGCGGTTCGTTGACCTTCAGAAGCAACCAAGAATCCTCCTTGGCGGTGATCATACCCGAACGACCGATTGCAACATCTTCGAGCGGACGTAAGTAAGGTCCGCTTCCCGATTGCTTCATTGGCAACAGTCTGGCGACCAACTTCCCGATCGGCTGGCCGCGATAATAGTGAATCGTGATACCATCGGCTTCGCTATACCAATCGCGACGCGATTGATCGCCATCGGTTGCCGTGCTTGCTGGCACGGCACTCGCGGCGCCTCCTAACAGCAGTGCGTCCAGATCGTCGATATCGAACTCGTCAGCTCGCCAAGGTTTGCGAATCGTAAAACGTCCATCTGCTGTGATTTGCACCGATTGGCCAGCCATCAGGCTTATCGGCGCCGATTGCCAGCTATGACTTGTATCAAGTTTCATAGCGATCTTTTCGCCTAGTGGTGGCAGCGACGTGTCCAATTCGATCGCTTGGCGTGACGGATCCCAACCGTAGTCGATATCGTGGGCAAGCATGTGCCAACGAGCGGAAAGGACCGGCCACTGAGTGCGTAACTTTCCGTAAAAGTTGCTGTTGAATTGAGGCGAACGATCCGATGCACTCGATCCCGCTTCTCGCCGCACCTCGCGATACAGCGGGTACATATCCAGCAACGTTGCCGCTAACCAACTCCATGCATAAGGTTCGACTTCGCGATGCGCCGAATCGCCGTACTTCATCACCGATTCAATTCCCAGCACTCGGTTTTGTTTGCGTGCACTTTCGATCAATTCGATCCGTCCCCAGCCTTGCGCCATGGCTGACGATGCCGGAACAATTCCGATTGCCAGCGGTGGCACGTTAGGCAGCGGCGTTGTCGGTTGAGCCGCTGCGGGTTGCCAATTGTGCGTCGACATCCATTCGGCGGTCCCTTCCATGAACCACGGTGGTCCTCCGCCACCGAACAAATGAGCGGTGATCGCGTGCGCCCCTTCGTGCAACAGCAGGTGACGGTTATAGTAGTCTTCGGGTTGATGAAGAACCCAGATGCGATCGCCAGCTTGATAACCGAATCGGAAATCAGGCAACGTTCGCGGCAACGTTCCTGCGGCGACAAACTTGGTTTTGTCCACCATGAGATAAGCTGTGACTCGCCAATCGTTCATCTCACTCGGATTGCGCCCCCAATAATGGGCCCATAAGGGAACCGCAGCATCAAACGCCTCAACCCACTGGGCCAACGATGGCGAATCGGGTAAATCGGTGACCAGGCGAACGTATCGACCCTCTTTAATGACCCACGAACCGTCTTGTTGAACGTCATCAGCCGCTGCAGGTACGCTGCTAACGACGACGCTCAAGGCAGCGAATAAACTTAACAAGAGTCGGAAACGGATTAATGAAGCGTTGGACATTTCGTCATTCTATGCGATCAGAGGCATGGCGTGATCAACAGATCATTGCCGCAATCGTTTTGTTGATCGCGGCAGGATCCTTTTCTATCGCTTGTGTCGGTTGTGCTAAGCCGGTGGAATCGACCGTCGTGGTTTACTCCACCGTAGACAAAGGATCGTCGGCGCCGATTTTTTCTGCTTTCCATCGTAAAGCTGGCGGCGCGATTCAGCCAACGGTAATGTCGGACAGGAATACGAATCAGGCTGGCGAGTTGGTCGACCAAATCATCGCCGAGAAAGACCAACCCGTCGCTGATGTGCTTTGGAATGATGAAATCTTGCAGACGATTCGCTTGCAAAAGCTGGGATTGCTGGAGCGGCATTCATGGAACTTAGAAGCCGGTTATCCGATCGACATGCAATCCAAGGATGGCACTTGGTGTGGATTTGCCGCCCGTGCCCGAGTTCTGCTGGTCAATACCAGACAATTGACCGACCCGATTGATTATCCCAAAACGGTCGACGAGCTAGCCGATCCCAAGTGGAAACAAAAATGTGGCATTGCCAGCCCGCTCCTGGGAACAACCGCAACGCACGCGGCGGTAATTCGAGACATGCGAGGTGAAGCCGCCGCGTTGGCTTGGTTCAAAGCTGTCGCTGAAAATGCGGTCGTGTATCCGACGAACCAATCCGTCGCGATCGCAGTGGCAACAGGCAAGGTTGCATGGGGCCTGACAGATTCCGACGCTGCAATCACCGAACTTGATGACGACCGGCCCGTGGCAATCGTCTTTCCCGACCAAGCAACTGAGGCCCCCGGTACGCTTCGTATCCCCAATACCGTCGCGATTTTGAAAGGTGCGCCGCATCCGATCGCCGCAGCGATGTTGGTCGATTACCTCGTTACACCACAGACCGAAGATCGGCTGGCGATGGGCAACGGCGCCCAGTTGCCCATCTCGCGTCTTGCCGAGCAACGCCCCCGAACGCTCACTGATGAACCGGTACGCTGGATGCGAGTCGATTTCGAATCCGCAGCAAGCAATTGGGAATCATTCGCGCCCCAGCTATTGCAACTCTTCCCTTAGGCCACCCGATTTCATCACTCGCACGCCACAATCAAAGTCGATTCGAAAACCATTCGGCATTTTGGGGCAGACGGAGATACAGCCTTTGCGGGGCAGGGCTTTTTGCGAGCAAGGCAAACGCTTCGATTCTTTTGGCGAGAGCTGGCTTGGGAGTATCGCAGAATCGTTCTGGCGTTGGGGGTTGCGTGTGTGAAAGTTGCGTTCAGCGATCCGCCAGAAGTGCAAACCACAAAAGAGACGCCGTCTTTTGAACAGATGTGGATTAGCGATATCGAGTTTGACGGACAACATGTATTCGGAACGCTGATCAATAAACCCAATTGGTTGACGATCGTTCACGAAGGCGATGGCGTCAAGATCCGCCCGACACAGGTGAATGATTGGATGTATTCGATCAACGATAAGGTTTATGGCGGCTATACAGTGAACTTGATGCGTTCACGAATGGGGCGCAAAGAGCGTGCACAGCATGATAGCGCTTGGGGACTTGATTTTGGCGATCCCGATGACATTCCAATCGTGCCAACGGAGTATGTGAACGAGAAGGCAAAGTCTGGCGGTTTTTTCAGTCGGTTCAACAAAGACTCTACCCCCACGCCGACGGTTGCCGAGGTCGGGGCGAAAGAGCATCCGATGGCGATGAACATGAAATCGTCTTTTGAGAATTTCTTGAAGGAGGACCCGACGGCGGTCAAGACAACCGACGATCGGGGGTTTACGATGCTGCACCAGTTAGCACTGGCAGGGGCGACCGGGTGCGTCGAGTTGTTGTTGAAGCATGGGGCCGACGTGAATGCGAGAGCGAAAAACGGCTCGACTCCTTTGCAGTTAGCCTAGGCGTTAGGATGGAAGCAGACGATTGCCGTACTGGAAGCTAGCGGCATCCGTCCCTAGTCCAAGCTTTGCCCCCTTTGCAGAACCCTGCCCCGGCGTCTTACACTTCGTCACATTCAAGTGCACAAGAAACTGACTTCACCAAAACCACCGCGGCAAAGCTCGGTACAACCTCGGCCGATCCAACAACGATATGTCTGCTTCCCTCGCATCACCCGCTGCTGTTCAACCGCGTGCCCTGATCCTGCGTGCACCCGGCACGAATTGCGACGTCGAAACCGCGCATGCCTTTGAACTGGCCGGCGCGATTGCTGAACGCGTCCACATCAACCGGCTGATCGAAAACCCGGCGTTGGCGGCTCGCTACCAAATCCTCTGTTTTCCCGGCGGATTCAGCTACGGCGACGACATTGCCGCTGGCATGATCCTCGCAACACGGTTGCGTCGGCACCTGAGCGACATGGTGAACGATTTTGCGCTTGGCAACCGCGATTCGCTGGTCCTGGGGCTGTGCAACGGCATGCAAATCATGATGCGATTGGGCGTGCTGACCACTGGCGTGAAGTCGGCCGGTGACACAGACGCCGATTCCGGCGCCGACGAATCTGCTGCGACGCTGACATGGAACCAGAACGGCCGCTACGAAGCACGCTGGGTTCATTTGGCCGTCGACCCACAGTCGCCTTGTGTTTTTCTTCGCGGGATCAAGCAGATGTATTTGCCGATTGCCCACGCCGAAGGAAACTTCATCGCCGCATCCGACGAAGTGCTTGCTGAACTGGCCGGTCAGGGTCGCTTGGCCGTACGTTACTGCAGGGCCGACGATCCGCAATCGGCAACTTCGGGTGAACAATTGGAGTTTCCTATCAACCCCAATGGTGCGATGGGCAATGTCGCTGGCGTTTGCGACGCATCGGGACGAGTGTTCGGGATGATGCCGCACCCCGAACGCTACATCGATCCGACGCAGCATCCGTTCTGGACCCGCTTAGACGACCCTGGCACCGAAGGCCAAGGCATGGCAATTTTTCGCAACGCCGTCAGCTATTTTCAGTAACGCGTATTGCACGGTTATCCTCAACGGTTTCAGAAACGAACGGTTTGCGGGCCATCGCTCCATGGATGGCTCAGACGCGCAGCAATGTGCGAAGTGATTGGCCGAACCGATGATTGGACTGGTGCTGACGCATTTGTGCATCAAAATCTTCGATTTGCGAAAGCTCACTGACGCGTGAGTTTTCGTCCAGCGATACCGAGTGGCCGACGTGTGCTGAGACGATTTGCTCGATTGTTTGCAATCGCATTTCGTCTGGCGAGATCGTAATTTTTCGAAGGCCAAATTTTGTGACCGAAGATTGCGGCGGTCCAAACGGGGTGATCATGACGGGCATTTCAAAGTCGAACGCCAAGCTCGCACTGGCCTGCGATGATTCTTGTGGGCGGCTTGTTGGGCCACCTCCAGTGGAGGCATGGCCGTGTCCGGCGGGCAGATAGATCGCGCCGGTGTAAAAGTCGACGGCAAATGCGATCACGCCTGGAATAAAAAACAGCAATAGCCCAAGTCCATTTAGCGCCACAACCCTCCAGTCCAGCCGGTTATTGTGTTGCTGGTGTCGGCGTTCAGGGTGCATAAGCGTCCCGCAACCTGTCGCGGCTAAGATCGCTGCCCCCAACCCGGAGTAGTTAATCAAGACCGACATGAAGTGACGTCTTTTCATAATGAATGCGATCTCAAAAAAGCAAGCAGTTTTATTCCTTCTGGTTAGCTTGTATCGACTATCGAGATTGCCACGGTGCAATGAAATCGGAACGCAAAACTTTTCTGATTTTTGCTGCAATTTCTAGGCATTTTTTTCGGCCCGCGGATCTGGGCTTCAACAGAACAGATCGCCAATGCCCCTATTCGGCGAGGGTCGCGCCGGTATCAGTCGGTGGAAAGCGAAGGATGAAGCAGGTACCGAAGGTGGGTGAGCAGGCGACAGGAATTGCTGGCGGTGGTGTGTCGGCGATTTCGATTCGGCCGCCGTGTTCCCGCATGATCTTGTCGCTGACCGGCAGCCCCAAACCTGTGCCGCGCGACCCTTTCTTGGATTCGAAGATGGAGAAGATTTTTTCGCGATCTTCCTCAGCGATCCCCGGACCGTTGTCCGATACCGCGACGATCCAACCATCGATCGGGCTGTAATTCGTAGCGACAATCACCCGCGCCGGTCGCAGGAAAGATTCGTTCGATCCCGATGATGGATCTTCGCTACTATCGCTCACAATGGGGTCCACGAGTGATTCATCCATGAACAGTGGGGATTCGATTTCACTCTGGTCAGCGGAATCTTCGGGCTCGCGATCACCTTCGGCGGCGGCGTCGATCGCGTTGGTGACGATATTCAACAGCGCTCGATGAAATGCATCGGGGTCAAACATCGCTAGCGGCATCGTTTGGTCAGGGCAGAACTCGATCTGTACGTCCATCTCTTCGGCCCGCGATCGCATCAGGTCAACGACATCGAGCACCGTTTCGTTCAAGTCCGATTCGATTTTTTCCGGTTCACGTTCTTTGCTGAAAGTCAGCATGTCCATTACCAAGCTCGATATTCGCTCTTGATTGCGTTCGACGATCCCCCAGCCGCGCCGAACCGCGTCGGTATCTCCGCGCTTCAATCCGGCGTCGATTAAGTAGCTGCCGCCTCGCATGCCTTGCAGGATATTTTTGATGTGGTGGGAAAGCGTGGCGATCGTTTGTCCCATTGCCGCCAAACGTTCGGATTGAACCATGGCGGAATAATAATACGTATCTTCGATCGCCAATGCGGCTTGGTAACCGATCGCCGTCATCAATCGCAGGTGTTCGTCGTTGAATCGAGCTTGGTAGCCGGATTGAATGATCATGCCGGGCGATGTGTAGGTGTCGACATAGAGCGCACCGACGACGGCATAACGGCCTTGAAGTGGTACGCACAACGCTTCGCGAATACCGCCTTGAACGATCGAGTGGGCGGCATCAAAACGAGCGTCGTCGCGCGCGTCGCTGGTCCGCACCCCTTCTTTTCGCTCGATTACATAGTCGAGGATGGTGCGGCTGATCGCGATCCGACCTTTCTGTGCTCCCGTGTTCCCATCAACATCGCGGTCGCAACGAGCCGCTGGACGCAACCGCTCACTGTCGCCGTCGCGAAGCATGACGCAACCACGGTCTGCGGCAACCCAGTCGAATACGAGCCGCAGTACCCGGTCGAGCAATTCGGGGATACTGTCGGTGCGGCCGACCGCAAGGGCCGTCAAATACATCAATTCCAGATTGCGGTCGGATTCGACTTGGCCTTGTTTGTCCGCGGCGAACGACACTGCGCCCGATACGGACGAAACGATCCGTGACGCATCGCCGTGGACGGCATGGTGGTCGGTAACCGGCGGAACGACGATCTCGACACCGTGCCCGGTTTTTGCCGACGATTTTCCGCCGCCGGTGAAGATCAACAAGGTGCAGCCAATCTCGATTCGATCGCCACTGGCCAATGGGTGCTGCGTGATCAGTTTGCTGTTGACCAGCGTCCCGTTACTGCTGGCCAGGTCGATCAAGACGAATCCGCCATCGGGAGCAGGGCGCAGTTCGGCATGAGTTCGGGATGCTTCGGAATCGAGCAGTCGGATTTCGCAGGACGAATCGCGACCGACCCGGGTGACTCGGGGATCGAGCGGGAAATGCCTTCCTTGATCGCGGCCGCGAACGACAAACAGTGATGCCATAACACCTGGCGGGCTTCGGAGACGGGAATCGGGTCCAACCACCGCTAGAATACCGCAACGGCGGGTCGGCGTGGCATTGGGGGCAACCACAGATCGTAGAACATTTTGCGGCGAGGCTTCGTGGCCGTTAGGGGGCGTTCGGAAGCGGCCGGGAAAATCGTGTGGGTGCCAGCAAGTAGATGTCCAGGCCGCCGTCGGGCATTGTGTAGCTAGGAAATTGCCTTAAACCGGGTTCGGGTTGCGGAATTTCGAGACGTGGCTCTGCTGTGCCCGGCAGTTTGTCAATGATAACGGGTTTGACGTTGTTGTCTTGGATCATCCCTTGCAGCAGTTCCCAATGGGGCAATACCGAGGCTTCGGGCAAAGCATCCGGATTGACCACTTTATTTTGCTGAGGCCTTTGTTGTGGCGAAATTTGCTCTCGAGCATTCGACACGGTTGCTAGCTGTTGCGGGGCCCGTGCGACGCTCATCGCGGGTTCACTGGCAAAGTTTTTTGCACCCAGCAGTAAGTCGGGGCTCTCATTGCGCGAGGGCAACGGAGCCTTGTGGTCAATAATCATGCCACTAGCGAAAATCCGGGCGAGCGATTTTCGTTCGATGGCGTCTCCCCGCGAGGGGGTGTCTGGTGATGTCGGCGAATCAGCGGGCTTGCTGCTAACACGAATCGGAACGATTTCCACCGGCGAAAAGATGACGCTTAACTTCTTCGTTTGTTCGTCTGCCGTTGCCGATGCATCATCGGATTGGCCAACCGCCTGGGTTTGCAGCACGATCGTCCAAACCAAAAACGCGACAATCAATGCGATGCATCGACGATAGCGGAACGGTTTGAGTGAACCTGGCATGGTGGCGGTGAGTGAAGTCAAAGTTGCTGGAATACTCCGAAGAGGCAAATTCGCACTCGCCCCCTTCCCCCTGAATCGGAATCCAGCCCACTCTCTCGCGACACGATTCATCGCTGCGAACCGATACAAGAGAATGCTCGGTGCAATGAATTGCACAATTCATCTCTTCCGATCGATCGGAATACAGAGATTGGTTGTTAATGGCAAAACAACCGTCCTTATTGGAAGGTAGCTTAAAAAAAGATAAAGCGATTCCGCGACGAGATAGCCATTTGTGGTGGTGATCGCCTAGTCCATTCGGCTGGGAATTCCAGCACCACCCAGTGGTCTATCGGCAAAGAGTTTCTTCAGCAGCAAACTAAAGTGATCTGATACGAATATTGCGCCATCGCACTTCGTAGGGGCCTTGATCCTTGCCGATGCCGTGAACCTGCAAGCCGATAAAGCCTGATTTGAAAGATTCCGCGTCGGTCAAATCTTCGACTTTTTGCCCGTTCACCCAGGTTTGGATACGATCGCCAACCGCTCGCACCAAATAGACATTCCATTGATCATTTCGATAAGCGTCCTTGATCGGATGCTCCTTGCTAATCCAACCACGTCCGGTCCCTTCGCTGTAGATATAACCCGATTCGCCCGGAGCACCTTCGATTTCGACTTGTGGGCCATGGACGCGACCGTTGTTGAAATCAGGCGTGCTCTTGGATCGGATCTGAACGCCTGAGTTCAGTTTGGAATCACAATTAACCTCGAACGTCAGTTCGAAATCGCTAAACTCATCATTTGTGCACAGGAACGAATTGGGGCTGCCGGTAGCGGTTTTTCCTACGATTACGTTTTCTTCAATTCGATAACTGGCAGTGCCGTTCTTTTGGCTCCAGCCTTCTGTGTTCTGGCCATTGAAAAGGCTTTTCCAATCGCCGATCGACAGATCGGGCGCAGCGTCGAAGTTGACATCTGTGGCGGCTTTCGCTTCGGTCGAAATCAACGTTGCGGGATCTCGAGATGCCGGAACGTCGTTAGTCAGCACATCGGCACCAACCGCCGGTTGAGTTACATCGCCTGTCGCGACCCACTCCGCACCGCGTTGCAAAGTAACTTGAAACGCCACGCCGTTCATGGCGGTAACGTCGTGACCGAGCGTTGTATGAAAGACTCGGCCACTGCCGTATTGGATCGCCATCAAAATCGGTTCATGTTCCCCGGTGCCGTTTGTCTCGGGTTCGCTGTACGCGGTAGCTAAAACATGCATGTTCTCCGCCGGCCCACGCAACTTGCCGTAAAGTTCATCTTCTGCTTGCATCCAAGAACCGGGCAACCCGCGGGTTACCGGATGGTCGGAATCGCGAACGACGACAACAAACGGCGTGCGGCGACCGTGAGTGCCACCGGATCCTTTGCTGTTATCGCGTTTGAATCGTTTCAGATCTTCTTGCCATCGAACGTAGGGACCGTCTTTTTCGCTGCGGCCACCCCAACCGCCTAGGCCGATCATGCGGTTGTAAGCGTCCCAGCCGGGGAACGAGTTATCCGCAGCGTGCACGCATACGAATCCGCCACCGGTAGCGACGTAGCTTTCGAAAGCTTTCCGAGTCGCGTCGCTCCAGTCATCGCCGTTGTAGTTCGAAACCACAACTTGAAAGGCGGAGAAATCAGGAGCAAAAGTCGTCATGTCGCCGCCTTTTTCCGGCGTCGTCGCGACAGTAACGTCGAACATCCCGGTCCCTTCCAGCGTTTGCTGAATCAACGGCGTGGTCGCCTTCCAGTTGTGGTTGTTCTGGCCATCGATGATCAGCGTCTTGATCCGCTTGGTTGCTGCCGTGTCGGCTCCGCTGGACGATGGTGGAAAGCCAAAAGCACCGGAAACCGTTGCAGTCAACAAAACAAGTATCCGGATCGTCGACGCAAAAGCTTGGCGGGACATGGGAAGCTTCTCCAGGCAGAGTTGGGTTGGGCCAGCGACGGGCGCACGGGTATTGTGTTTGCCGTCGAGTCCAACGATTATAGCAAATTCTCGTCCATTATGGGCAGACGAGAAGGCTTTGATTTGAGATTTCAGATTTCAGATTTCAGTGTCGGCATCTCTGCCGATTGGGTGTCGATTGGCGAAGTGGCGATATCCTCCACCTCTTGATCGTTGGCCGCTTGCCGCATCAGCAAATAGATCGCGCCGATTTGGCCCCATGCTGCGGTCAACGCGACCGCGATCGGCAATCGCACTAGCAACCACCGATATCCCTGCGGTGCACTGGCTTGCCCAGAACCGACCCGTAGTCCCCAGCCGCCAATCGAAATCGCTGCACCAGCGACCAAAGTCGCCAGTTGCCAAACGATCACGATCAGAATCGCCGCAAAGACTGAGCAAAAGAAAAGGTAAGCCGGGCGGCGGTAAAGGTATTCGTAACCGCGTGACAACGAATCGAGCACATCGGGTTGCTTTTCTAAAACAGCCGCCGCAATCGCCAATGGCACTGCCACGATCGCGCCTGCGGCAATCAGGCCGATCAGGATCGCGGTTGGCAACGCAAGGATCGCGGTCGCTTCGACCACCCAGTGGCCAATGCTACCGATCCGCCCAAACGTTCCGGCAGCCAACATCACGACGCTCAGGCCAGTCGTGATCCCAACGGGAGTTAGCACAATGGCAAACAATCGCAACCAGCGAACGATCGTGACACGGCCGTTTTCAGTGAACGATTGTGATCGGCCCGCGGCATAACAGCCGCCAGCCCGAGCCGCCAAACCCGCTGGCAAGGTGCCGATGGCGATCCATCCGACCGCCAAAAAGAATGGCCAACCGCGAAAGTCGGCTGGACCATCGATATGCAATCTCGGCAACGTTTCGCCGGGAAACTCCATCCACCACGTCAGCGGCATAAGACTGATGATCGATACCGCGATCCAAAAAACACTGACGTAGAGCGGCGATCCGGCGACTCGCAACGCATCGATCAGTACCAGTACCGGGATCGCATCTCGCCACCGACGCATTCGCTGCAGTACGCCAGTTTCCAGGTCATAACCAGAAAACGCTTGGTCGTTTGACGAGTTTGGTCCTGGCGGGTCGGGGCGCAGTGCGTCGGGGCGCAGTTCGTCGCTCGCTCTGTTAACGGTGCTGTCGCTCATGGGTCGAAGCGTAACGGCTCAGCGGGTGGTCGAAAAGCGGGATTCGCGGAGCCAGTGAAGTCTCACCGGACTAGCGATCAAAGTGGCCTTACATCGAAGATCGCTTCGATCTCGACCGCGATTCCACCGGGCAGCGAATTGGTGCCGATCGCACTACGAGCCCCCACGCCGATATCTTCGCCGAATACGTCCCGGAACAATTCACTGCAACCGTTGATTACCGCTGGCTGCTGGTCAAACGCATCCGTGCTGCGGACCAAGCCGAGCAGTTTGACGACTTGAGCGACGCGGTTGAGCGAACCGAGCGAGTTTTTCAGCGTCGCCAAAATCGCTAGTCCCGTCACTCTCGCCGCTTCGTAACCAGCCGCTACATCCATATCTTCACCCAAGCGACCGGTGATCAACGTTTTGTCGGTCTTCAGCGGACCGTGGCCCGAAACATAAGCGAACCTGTCGATAATCACGCACGATTTGTAAACCGCCATGGGCTTGGGTGTAACCGGCAATTCAAATCCGAGTTCGGCGAGTCGTTCTTCAGGTGTCTTGGCCATGGCATTGGGTCCAAAAAGGGTGAACAGGTTGTTTCAGCGGGGTCCGTAAACCTGGCTGGGATCGACGAGTCTGGGCTCTTGGATCACGATCGACAAGTCGGGGTTGACCGAACGAAAAAAACAACTCGCGTATCCTTCATGACAAGCCGACCCGATCTGTTCAACTTGCATCAAAATGCAGTCTGCGTCGCAATCGATCTGCAACTTGACGACGCGTTGTCGGTGTCCGCTGGTTTCACCCTTTCGCCAAAGCGACTTGCGACTGCGGCTGTAATAGCAGGCTTGGCCGGTTTGCACCGTTTCATCCCAGGCCTGGCGATTCATCCACGCCATCATCAAGACCCGCCCCGTCACATGGTCCTGCGCGATCGCTGGTAACAACCCATCGATGCCGGCGGAAAAATTTGGAATCGTTTCGTAATTATCAGCGGTCATAAAAAGATGTTGTAGATGCCGAAAAGGGGTCTGACCCTTTGGTGGCAAGTCATTTTCGTTGTGTTTTTTGCCTTGCCGGAAAGGGTCAGACCCCTTTTCCGGAATGCTCATGGCGTAATCGGCCAAGCATAAGAGGAATCCGTCGCATTATAGGCCGATTCGATACCCGCGCCATGATAAGGACAAACGGAGTTCCGATGGCGATGCTGGAGAGTCGCCGCGCCGATGGTCGACACCCCTTGTACCTCCCCCCTTCCACACGAATGTCCGGCGACGCCGCACGCCGGTTTAAGCGAGTTCCTTTATGTCGATCACAAAACCCAAAGTGTCGGTCGTGTTGCCCATCCGAAATGCTGAGCAACGGCTGATCGGTGAGATCGAACGTGTGCTCGAAGCCCTCGCCGATGTCACCACCGGACGCAGTGAGTTGATCATTGTCGATGATGGCAGCAGCGATTCGACGCCCGAACTGTTGGACGACATCACCACGCGATTCCCTCAAGTGCGCGTCACTCGCAACAGCAAGCCTCGCGGGATCGAGACGGCCGGGCAAACGGGTCTGGAGAAAGCGACGGGAGAAATCGTTTTCATTCAAGAAGACAATCGTCCTGTTAGGTTAGAAGATTTGCGCCGCCTGTACCGAATGGCCGACGACGAAACCATTGTCGCGGCACGAGCTGAATCGACACCACGGCCTCTCAGCGGTGCGATTCTGCGGCGCATGAAAGCTTGGGGCACCCACGCGGCTCAACAAATCGAGGATCAACCGGCCAGCCTCGAGCCGACCGGATTGCAGATGATTCGGCGCCCTCATCTGCAACGCCTGTCGGGTCCGCTGGGTGCCCACGTCGCCATGCAGAGCGAAGTGTATGACGTCACGTCGATGGTTTAGCCTCGGATCAATAACCTAGTCCCGGGCCGCTTAAACAAGCCGTTGGCAGAACACCATCCTGCACATCAAACATTCGCGGATAATGATCGCGCCACGCGGCGTTACCCGCAGGACAGAATTGGCGACCATTGCTTTCGATCGCCGCCACTTTCGGAATGTGCGCCGCCAGCGATGCGCTGTGCAAAAGCGATGCGCCGATGCAGGTTAAATCTTGCACGCACAAATAAAGGTTTTCATGCTGGGCCACGGCCGCCATTAACAACGCTTCGCTGTGCCCTTTGCAGGCCTTGAGCGCCACGCCGCTGTAGCCCTGCTGAACCGCTAATCGCAAACTCGCCAAATCGACCAACGATTCATCGATCACCACTGGCAGGCGTTGCGCAACGCGATGCATCGTGTTTTCAGGATGAGCGGCTAAGTCGCGGTGAGTTGGTTGTTCGATATAGGCCACACATCCTAGTGCTCTCTCATCACGTCCAGAAATCTGTTCCAGCAAATCTAATACATAAGATTCGCTGTCACACCGCTCATTAAAGTCCAGAGAATAGGTATAAGGATGTTCGCCCTTGAGACCGCTCGGGTTACGACTTGCGCGACCACTGGTGTGAGCCGCGCAGTGGACGCCGATGACACGGTCTGCGTCCCACTGCAGGTCGTCACCGGCCAGTTTTATTTTTAAATGTGTCAATCCGTCGCGCACGATCCATTGTTGCAATGTTTCGGGCAAGCCGTCCCCGGCGGGTGATTTTACATCCGCATCGATCAGCGGATCGAGCGCCCCGACAAGGTGATACAGCGGCATCGTCGGCTTGGGTTTTACCGAAACGAATTGATCGAGATAAAGCCCGCGGTAGTCTGCGCCAAGATAGGCCGATAAATCGCTGCTGACAAAGTCGCGGCCCAGCAGTTCGAAACTGCTGCGCCCCGCAGCCTTGCCATGAACATCAAAAATTGCTGCTTCGATCGGCGATGCGGCCAATAGAATCGCAAGCGCTGGAATCGGATTCGTTAACCCGAACTCGGTCGCGACCTCTCGCGCGATCGCATCGCGTCGCAGGGATTGATGGTGACAGATTTCCAGTGGATGTCCGACCGGGCAATCGCTCAGAATGTCAGCAACAAAACGTTCGCAAAGTCGGGTCACAACCTGCAATCGTGTCGCATCACTGACGGCCGGATCGGGCCATGCCCAAGCGACACCCAGAGTCATCGAACCGAATCCACAACTCGTCGGCCCGGCACCCTGGCCGCCCGATGCGTCGGGGAAATCAACTCGACGTCCACCGCGCGTTTCGCAAGCGGCTTCCACGTTCAACACGGTCGCGTCATGGACTACCCGTCCGCCGAACTTGATCGGCACCCGATACCGGTAACTCTCCGAAGTAATTCTTAGGTCAAGTCGAACGATATCGGTTTCGGGTCCAATTGAAGACATAATGGCTCTTCAGCGAATGAGGGAAAAACTTCAAAATCGCTGCTAGACACAAATCCCACAAAGGATAAGGCCGGTGCCTAGACCAGGTTCTTTCGCACTGCCCAAACGGCAGCTTGCGTGCGGTCGGTAACACCAACTTTACGCAAGATGTGCTGGACGTGCTCCTTGACCGTCTCGTAGCTGATCCCGAGCATCTTCGCGATTTCCTTGTTGGTCAACCCGTGGGCCATTTGACGCAAGACTTCGCTCTCGCGCTGAGTCAAAGGGACTTCGATTTCGCTGCCCAAGCGGGGAGCGGCCAATGCACCCGTCACACGACGCAGTTCTTCCCGAGTCCACGCAGCTTCACCGGTCGAAGCGATCTTGATCGCTTCGGTCAGGCGCTCTCGGGGGGCACTTTTCAAAACATAGCCCGACGCACCCAGTGCTACTGCACGGGCTACATAGGTCGGGTTGTCATACGCGGAAAAGATTACGACTGGTAAATCGGGATTATCGAGTTTGAGGCGGCCAAGGGTGTTTAAACCGTCACCGCCTTCCATGCGAACATCCAACAGGACCACGTCAGGACGCTTCTGAGCGATCTTCTTTAACGCGTCTGCGGACGAAGATGCGGTTGCCGCGATCTCAATTTCGCCTTCACTAAACGCAGCCTGTAAACCCATCAAGATAACTTCGTGGTCATCTACGGCCAAAACTTTGATCGACATAATAATGCTCTTTTTCGTAAAGATGGTAGGTGGACTCGGCATCATCTACATGTGCCGGACAACTAATCCAGAATCAAACTAAACCGTCTGCAGCGAGCTGAATCCCTCAGCAAATCCGCGGACAGGACAAACCAACGACGGGCCGGCAGCGAACCCATTATGTCGCTTGACGCCCCATAAACATTTAAGCTTAAACACAACGCCCACGCCTTAAACTAAATAGCTTTAGGGGAGTGGGGTGGATTAACCTACACCCTCAATCTATGGACAATTTTTGGTAAAGCAACCCGGGGGCAATCAGTCCAATCTGAAACTACACCCCCCAGTCTCGAAGGTCGCAGGGTGCGCTTTCTCGTAACGATTGTGGTGGTGTAGGCGATAACCTGCATTTTTTTGTGTATTTCATCGCCGTGGGTGTTGTTTCCAGCATTTTTAGGCTAATTCGTTGCCCCATAAGTGTGGTTCGCGCGTGGTTCAATGGATACCCCCGCTTTGGTTGATCGAACTCAAAAAAGTGAAAAAAGTGAGAAAAAAAATGTCACTTTTGCATCTCAACTAGCTCTGCGGCTGCGAGCAGTACTGCTGTTGCGGCTTCGACTTGTCGCTGCTGTCGCTGCTTGGAATTCAAAACGATCCGCTCAGCCAGCGCTGTATTGATCGTTTCGTATTGCGATTCATTGGTCGAATCAGGTTTCGGGTTGGTCCTGATTTGGTCACTGCGGATCCGGATGGCTGTGCCAATGAAGATCACGGCGTCGAGTTCCCGTGGTGCTTCCGGCCCCAAGTGTCCGGTAACGGACACCGCAATGTCGGCATTGGGCGTAGCCCGTAACACGCCGGATGCCATTGTAATAGCAACCTGTTTGCTGACCGCCGAATGTTTTTCGAGGTCTGTCGGCTCAACACCCAGCCATCGAATTTTCGTCGATTCTTGATAGGTCACTGCCGATCCACACAGCCACTTAGAAATGCCTGGAACCACCGCCAGCGATGCCGATACCAGCCCAGCGGTGCAGCTCTCGGCGAAAACGACCTGCGTTTGATTTTGGGACAATCGATCGGCCAAGCGCTGCGCAGCGGCGGCAAGTTCGAAAGGAAAAATACTGTTACTTTGCAATTCGAGACTCCTCTGCCATTTCTGACTGCGTTCGAGCACGGCCAGCCCGACAGGCCGGCGACTGATCATGACGTTGATTCGTCTGCGTGGCTCATCTTCGATCCTGGCCGAAAAAAGTGAGCCGATCCTTTGAATGCTGGTCTAAAGGCACTATTCCGCTTCACCGGGTGTTTCGCGTTTCAATGTGATTGCTTGCGTCACGTTATAACCGGTCGTGAATCGACTGATGCCGAAGGAGTTTAAATGCATTGGAATGGTGACCGAAACGGTGACCGTTTGCGCGGTTACACTGCTGTTGACCGTCGCGCCATGATGGACGCCAACTTTGGTCAGATAGTCCATCACTGCAGCACTGCCGCCGGCCGCGGTTCCGCCGCTGACGATCGCCGTTCGTGCACCTTCGTAAACGGCATTGGCCGCGGTGTTGCGGATAAAGTTCAAATTGTTCAGTTCAATAGCCCCGAGAAACATCAAAAAGATAATCGGGCTGACGAGTGCCATCTCAACGGCTGCTGCACCTGTCCTGCCATCGCGCCGCGCTTTCGATGGGCGTCGAATTCGCTTCATGTTTGAAAGATGGGGGCATTGGGAAAAGGGCGGCCGAAGAAGGGGCTAATGAAAGGTTACGTCACGATTTGTCGACGTGAAGCCAAGGCGAAAAAAAAATCGCCAGATGGTGCTCGCAGGATCAGCGAAGCCCAGCCGATGGTGCCCTGGCGGTTAGGTTTCTTTACTCTCGCCTCAGCAAGCTTTCAGATATAGAACATCGCCGATTCGCTCTCTCGCGCCCCAGCGGCCAGCTCGCCAAGTGTCACCCCAGCGAGCACATCGCGGTAAGCTCGGGAAGCATCGTCCCAAACCCGCTTTAACTGGTTTGAACTGCGATTGGGCAGCGATTCCGCGCTGCAGCCGCCGTCGGCACAGCCGACCACCTCGGCAATTTCAAGCAGCGTCAGCCCGCTGAGCCCCGGCATCAATCGATAACCGCCACTACTGCCGCGCGTGCTGGATACCCATCCCGCGGTCTTCAATTGCTGCAGAATCTGAACCAGAAACGGCTGCGGAATCCCGTGTCGCGAAACGATTTCACGAATCGACATCGGTTCCGGACGATCTTGCGCTGACGCCAACTCCATCATCGCAAGGGCGGCATAATGAACTCTCGCCGGTATTTGCATCCGAACCTCGCTGTGGCTAGAAAACGCTACGAAGTGTGCAAACCGCACTCTTTTTTCGCAAAACCGCTCCATCGCCCGGCCCGCTCGTCCTCACCCATTTGCACCGCACGTGTGCACGGCCAGCAACCGACGCTGGGAAAACCCTTGTCGTGCAGCGGGTTGTAGGGAATGTCGTGCTTGGAAATCAGATTCCAAACCTCTTTCTTGCTCCAGTTGGCCAGTGGGCTGATCTTTACCAGTTGAAACTTGTGGTCCCAACCGACGATTGCCGCTCGCTGGCGGTCGTCGCTCTGGTCACGCCGAATCGCACTCGCCCAAGCATGCATCCCTCGCGCCGCTTCATGCAGTACGCGCAACTTACGGTCAAAGCAGCAACGGTTGGGGTCTGTTTTGTAGACCGGCCCACCGTGCATCGCTTCGTATTGTTCAACCGTCGTGTCGGGTGTCTTTAATTCGACTTCGATCCCATATCGCTGCTTCACGCGCTCGCGCAGTTCCAACGTCTCGGCAAATTGATAACCGGTGTCGAGATTGAAGATCGGCGTTGCCGGGGCAATCTCGGCCAGCATATGTATCAGCGTCATTCCTTCAGGCCCAAACGCAGTGGCCATCGTAAACAACGGAGCGAACCGATCGACGGCATATTGCAAAATCTCTTGCGGCGTCGCGTTCTCCAGCTGTTCACTGTCGGCCGCCAATCCAGCCAAAAACGATTCGCTGGGCTCGAGCGGCGGATTGGCAGCCAGCGCCCCACGCAATTGGTCCGGCCCAGGATCAGGCGTCAACACCTGCAACGTGGGCAGCGGCTTGCCAGCAGATTGCACAGTACGGTCAGTGATCGGGTTCATCAGTTTTTGCCGCGTCAATCGTTGTTGGCCCATTGCAGATCAATCCCAGTCGGTTTTCAGTCTTCGAAAGCGAACTTTACATACATGATCCAAATAGTCAAGTATGGGTCATTATCGGTATTTCCGCTTGCCGTTTTGAAAAGAATCAGACAAGGCCGCAAAGTCGCACAATATTTTTCGCCGCCGATTCGCGAAAATGTCTAAAATGAGAACTCGGCCGGAAAGGTTCGGCCGCCTTTGGATCGTTTCGGATCGTTTCGGATCGTTTTGTAAGTGTCGTCGCATAGCGCTTCGCTTCTATTACCAATCGTTGGCTCGATCAAGAATGCGCCATCAAAACCTGCTCGCCCCTCTAGTTTGCTTCGCCGCAACGGCTATCACAGTCTCGTCCGTCTCGGCTGACGTTGTGCAATTGCGAGGCGGCGGTCAAGTGGAAGGAAGCGTCGCCCGTATCGACCCTGGCAAGGCTCCCTACGCGGTCGTCCAAGTCGACGATCGGATTAAGGTCGCGATTCCCGAAAGCCAGATCAACCGAGTCGCCGAAGCGGAAAAGTTGGCCGAATATCGCGAAAAGGTCGCAGCAACGCCGGCCGAAGCGGAACAGCACTACGAGCTCGCCCGATGGTGCAAACAGTATCTGCTCCATGCTCAGTATCGATACCATTTGCAAATCACCGTCAAGCTCGACCCGGATCATTCGCGAGCCCGCACGGCGCTGGGATACGCAAACCACGAAGGTCGCTGGATTCGTGTTGCTGAACTGCAGAAAAGCCGCGGATTGATCGCCGTGGGGGGCAAGTATCGATTGCCTGCCGAAGTGATGATCACTCAGAACCGAGCCGATGCGGAACTGAAGTCGAAAGTCTGGCAAAGTGAAATCACACGTTTGAAGAAACTGGTCGCGCGCGGTGGCGATCGCGCCGTCGAAGCACAAGCAGAATTAGCAGCGATCGTTGATCCATTTGCCGCATTCGCCTTTGGCAAAGAATTGCAAGACACAATGCAAAGTCGCGAAGTGCGTCTGTTTTGGTTGCAAAAACTCGCCGCACTGGCAAACGCCCCAGCGTTCGAAGCGCTCGCCAAAGTCGGTTTATCCGATCCCGATTCCGTCATTCGCGAACAGGCGTTGGAGGTTTTGCGAGAAAAGGCGCCAGCCCTGGCGATCGCGAACTATCTGCCGTTGCTCCGCAGCAGCGACAACGCCAAGGTTCGCAACGCGGCCTTCGCATTATCGTATTTCCCGGACCCCGAGATTGCCGTGCCACTGATCGACGCACTGGTCACTGAACACAAGAAAGTGATACCCGCAAACGAACGCACCAACGTCGCATTCAACAACGCAGGCGGCGGCGGAATGTCTACCGGTGGCAAAGCACAAACAATCGTGATGCGAGTGGAGAACCTTGCCGTGTTGACACTCCTTCGTCAAATCGAAGGCGACGTCAATTATGGATACGACCAGATCCGCTGGCGACAGCATATCGCCGCTAAACTGAGCGGTTATCAAGGCGACATGCGCCGCGACGAATGATCCCCCGCGTCACCTAACTGCTGGCGCAGCCGTCTCATAATCCGACTGCGAGTTTTGCGGACCGCCGCCTCGGTAATACCATACTGCTCGGCAACCGCTTGCGTCGACAATTGATCGACCACCGATCTTATAAATATATCCCAAGTCCTTGGTTCAAACTCCGCCCGTACCTGATCCATCGCGCGAGCCATCAAACTGCGCAGTTCATCGCTTGATGTCGGATCCTGGTCACTCAATCCGGCATCATCGTTATAAGGATCCGCGATCGCCTGCAAACCGATCAATGCGGAGCTTCCGCCGCGAGCTTGATTGTGATGCCGCTCGGCCCGCAACCGATCTCGCAACTTGTTTGCCGTAATCGTCCACAGCCACGCGCGAAACGAACCGGCGCAGTCGCGAGCCTCATAGCGACCGAGCGATTTGTAGACGGCGGTAAAAACGTCTTGAACGCAGTCGGCGGTGGTGTGAGCGTCAGATCCGAAGCGGCGACACCAATGAGCGACCAAGGGACCATAAAGATCGACCAGCTCGCACCACGCATCCGCCTGATGCGTTCTCGCGCGCGAAATCAGACTCAACCGAGTCGCACCGGATGATTGCAGGCTGCTCATCGTCGGTTTGTCTTTTAAGTGGTTTGGAAACCGAAATGGTGTCACACTCGAATCGTTCTAGGAAGACGATACCCCCTGTCTTTCACATTACCACAGGCCGAAGCGATGCTGACCGACGTTATGCCCACCGACGACACAAAACGGCTGGTTTGCCCAAGCCAAGAAACGCTGGCCAATTACCTTGGCGGTTGGATCGACGATGACCAAATCGATTCGATCGACCAACACCTGGAAGCCTGTGAAACTTGTCAAGCAGCGATCGCTCGCGTTGAATCCGAACCCGATTCAATGCTCGCCAGCGTCAAATCGATCGCTTCGGGCCACGCGGCGGATCAGAAGTTCGAGCCCGAAGTGGAGTATGGGCTCAGCAGGGTAAAGCGGTTGCCCAGGTCGGACGATGCGAGCGCCAGCAACAATCCGTCCAATCACGTTATTGGCGACGCGGCAGACAGAACCATCGGACCGTACCAGTTGATTCGTCCGCTTGGCCGCTAATTAGGCTCGGAACTATTTGCTTCTGAAGCGTGACAGCAAGGATGAGATTCATCAAAATCTCGCAGCATTGATTTATGCAAACAAACATTTAGGCATCGACTTTTGGCTGGAATACCTGCCCGCGGAAAACTTTTTCGGATATGCCAAAAACGTCCAGCAGCGGGCAATCGAGGCATTAGAATCCGATGGTTCATCGGATGAAATCGTCACGCAAGCGGCGATTTTTCTAGCCGAGCTGCACAAAGGAATCGGACCCGTGCAGGTTGCGCTTTCCAGTGATGATAAAGTGCGAGTCGCTGGACGCATTGCAAGCCTGCTGGATCGACTGGCAGAACAACCGGCTGAAATCGAAAAACTTCTCGCCCTGAATAACCAGTTTGCAAATCTTGCACTAACTCGCTACTACTCGCCGCCATATTCCAGCGCAAATATTGTAAGTGCACCGCAGTCTCCCTCACGCAAACACGGTTCACTTGCGCTGGAGTTGCTTGATTTAGCAGAAATCACTGCGCAGTATTCCATTACCGACGCGTCGGTCAATCGCGTTATCGACGGGACGTTAGAACCATTTTTGAGCAAAGCCCTGCGTCTGAGTTCGACCAAAACTCCGTGCCTCTGTGCCTCTGTGAGAACCTCACCCAGCCCCATACCGACACTTTCAAGCCGCTCGGCTCTGCATGCGTCGAATCATCGGCGACACACTGTACCGAACCGATTCGATTTGCTGGCCCGCTTCATACTCAAGCGACAAATGAACCGTTTCACCCGTTCTGCATGAAAACGCCGAATCCAGTGGCAACACCAAACATTGGTTCGCCCAAGTGATCGCATGCTGTTTGCTCATATCGATCGCCAACACGTTCTGCGTTACTAGACGAATCGCATTAACGACCGCGTCGCAGTTCGCTTCATAGGTTTGATCAACCCGCATCGCGGTCGGAATCGCCTGGTCATACGCAATCGTTTGATAGGCTGTCAGCGGCGCAACCTGTTTGGTCCTGGGCTGCGTTTCCACCGGGGCTTGGAACATCGGAATGGGAGCGACATAGCCGGCGAAATCGAACGACTGCTCGACCGGTTGGCACATCAGGATCGACACCTCAGGAATAAAAATCGGCAACTTGTTGCCAAACCGCTTTTGATAATGTTCCTTAAACGCCGTGATCACCTGCGCTTGCTTCTCGCGCAACAGACCGACGTGCAGCATCTCGCAAATCACCACATCAATCGGCTCGGTCGGAATCCACAGCGATGCATCTTCCGCAATTACTTTGATCTGTTTCTGAAGTCCATTGGACTGGATGAGTTGCCGAGAACACTTGACGAGTTCTGGGTTTCGTTCGACCGCTTCGACGGTCGCGCCCCGACGAGCCGCGAATGACGACAGGATTCCCGTGCCGCTGCCGAGTTCTGCGACTCGCATGCCGGGTTGAACGAGCAACTCGATCGCCTGGCGAAACCCTCCCACGCGATCGGTGTCCTGCAGCATGTTGTAGTGATAAATCAGCGGGATGAACTGGCCCAGCGTTTGTTCATCCGACTTCTTTTTGTCGATTCGCCGGTGACTAGCATCAAACCTGAGAATGATCGGTTCATCGTTTGATTGTTCGACGGTATCGGATTGAGTCATCAAGCGGCTTTCGAATGGGCTGGCTGCTTCGCGGTTTCGATTAGGTATTCGATACCTAGACGCTGCCAGCGGCGACAACCCCGATTTTTGGCCGTATCGAAGCACGACGCCGCTAGCCTGCCTACTTTGCCGTTATGAACTAGAATTACTCGACAGCGGCAGCTCGCAACTGTTCTACCAATTTTTCAATCGACGCTTTCGCACTGACCACCTTGGCATGTTCGGGCGCAAAAGCCTCAGCCGCAGATTTGGCAGCGGCCACGGCGGATTCGGCCTTCGCGATCTGCTCTTTCATCGCGGCAACTTCCGCAACCATCTTTTTCGATTCCTCGCGCTTTACCAACGATTCGGCACGCCGCGCGATCTGGTCGCGACGCAGTTGAGCAGCCTTGGACAGGCTTTCCGCCAGCGCCGATTCGCGATCGGCGACCAACGTTTGCGACTCAGTCGTTTCCAGGCTCGCCAATCTCGCGGCGATCACTAAATCGTGCATATCGCGGGTCGATGACGTCAACTTCTGAATCTCACCAGCAGCCGCATCAGCCTTGGCGACCAGGGCAGTTGCAGCATCCTCAGCGGCTTTCGCAGCGGCGTTCTTCTGGTCACGCTGGGCAACGAGTGCTTGGTGTTGCTTCACCGCTTCGGACAACTTCCCAGCCAAGTCATTGGACTGAGCAAGCGATTTTTGAAAGTCGGGTTCAATCGCAGCTAGTTTCTCGACTTGTACCTTCAAACGCTCTGCAGCAGGCGGCGGATTGGCGGCCAGCGACAAGCTCGCCTCGGGCTTTTCCGACTGCACCATGCGAACTTCGCCGTTCCAATCGCCCGCGATGATCCGCGAGCCGTCGTGCGAGATTGCCACCGTTAAAACTTGCTCGCCCATCGCGGGGAACTCGCGAACTAGGTTTCCGTTGGCATCCCACAATTTAAACTTTTTGTCCTTGCCCGCACTGACCAAACGACCTTGATGATCGAATGCGACACTCGTCACACCCCCAGTATGAGCATTGATCGTCTTGATCGACTTGCCTGAGACGATGTCCCACAACTTGATCGACCCGTCGTCGCTGGCCGACGCAAACACGTTGGAATCGTCTCGCCAAGCGATGTCGTTGATCGCGCCTTTGTGTTCGGTCAAATCGAGATACGGTTGGCCGGTTGCAGATTCCCAAACAACCAACCCGGCCGATCGATCGCCCGAAGCGATCAAGACGCCATCGGGACTGAATGCGACCGCATAAATCCAATCGGTGTGCTTCTTAATGTCGAACAGTTTTTCGCCATCAGCGGTCGAATAGATCCGCAACATCTTTTGCGGTCCGCCGAGCGCTACTTTGGTCATCGTATCGTTCACATCGGCATCGAACGCAACATCATATTCATCGCCAACTTCAGCGATTCGCTCACCGGTTTTGATGTTGAAGATCGCGGCGATTCCGAGTGCAGAGTGTTCACCGCCACCAGCGATCAAGTAACTGCCATCGCGGCTGAAACGCAGCGACTGTGCGATCCCTTCGGGGAACGGCAGAATGCCCAGCAATTCACCGCTTTCGCCGTGATAGAGCACGATTTGGCGTTGACCAGCGATAGCGACAAGCGGCGCCCAGGGGCTGGCTGCAATCGCCGGAATCGCAGCAGCACGCTCGGTGACAACGGGAACCGCTTGCGGGATGACTTCGGGCATTGGCGGCGGCCCGTCGGGTTTGCCCGAACCGGTGCTGACAAATGCCATCGCATTTGCCTTCTTCTTTTTCGCCTTACTGCCCGAGTTTTCCAGCATGCCGCCTTGGATCCAAGCGGCAACCAGTTTGATCTGTTCCTCAGGAATCTTGTCCTGGCCCGGTGGCATCACGGGCGTATCCTCGTGAGCGATCAATTGCCACAAACGACTCCCCTGGGCATCGCCGTCATAAACAATCTCGCCACTGCCGCCACCGGACATCAGCGCTGCCATTGAATCAAGGGCCAATCCGCCCTTGGCTTCGCTTTGGTTGTGACAATTCAAACAATGTTGGCGGAAAATCGGCTTGATGTGATCTTCGAAATTGATTTTCGGCTGTGCATCACCGGGTACCGTTTCTTCGCCATAGGTCATGGTGCCAAGGCCGGTCAAAGCGATTGCGGCCAAGCCAGAGCGTAAGCTTCTCGAAATCATAGCAACAACAAAATCACAAGGAACAAAATCGACTAAGAGCCTATCCGAATCTTTACAACTAATGGTTGAATACAAACTCTCGACCATTCAACAACGCCCAGAAGACATCTTCCAAACCTTGCTGTTCATTCTCGGCTTCGGCAACCGTTTGGCGCAGATCCTTCATTTCTTCATCAGTCGGCTTGCGCGACAAACAACGGATGTAAATCGTTGTCAGCACATCGTCGACCGACTTCTTATCTTCTTTCCGCATCCGATCGATCACTTTGCCCTGAACGATCTTGTTATGAACACTACTGCCGTTGAGCAGGTGCAGAGCTTGGGACAACGACGGGTCTGTCGTCGCTTCGCAATCGCAAACCGTTGTTCGCGGCGAACGTCCGAAAGAAGTTAAAAAGTAATTGCTGGTCGTGCCGTCAGCGATTTGAACCGCACGAGCACCCAATGGTAAACCGCGGAACTTGTCCGGTGCTGCGGTTACCTGCGAAATGCAATCCAACAAGCTTTCAGCAGCCAATCGACGGACCGAGGAGTGAGAATAGTTACGCGTGTCCGACTCGTTGTCTGGCGTTGCCGTCGAACTGCGCTGATAGGCTTCGCTGGCGCAGATATCGCGAACCAATTGACGGAAATCAAACTTATACTCGACCAACTTTTCACCCAAGCGATCGAACAATTCTGGGTTGCTAGGCGGATTGCTTGCACGAATATCATCCACCTCGTCAACCAATCCGACCCCCGTAAAGTGAGCCCAAACGCGGTTTGCGATCGACTTGGCGAAGTACGGATTTTCCGGAGCGGTTAACCAAGTTGCCAGAACTTCGCGGCGATCCTTCCCTTTAACGTCCGGTTCTTCGCCGCCCAAAAACTTAGGCTTCATATTCTGGCCGCTGACTGGATGCTTGGTCTCGCCACTGCCACGGTTTGAAACGATGTACTCGCGGTAATCTTCCGCTTGTTTACGCCCGATCTGGGCAAAGAACGCCGCGAATCCATAGTAATCATCCATCGTCCAGCGATCGAACGGGTGATTATGACACTGGGCACACTGTGTGCGGATGCCCATAAAGACCTGCGCGACGTTCTCAGCCGTCTTCAATCGATCACGCTCAATCTCATAAAAGTTTGTCTGAGGCGTTGTAAAGGTACCGCCTGTGCTGGCCAACATCTCTCGCACCATTTGGTCCAGCGGAACGTTTCGCACAAACTGATCTGTTAACCAACTCGCATACAAAAACGCTGATTTATAACTCACCTGGTTACTGCTTTTGATAGCCAGCAATTGAGCGAACTTCATCGCCCAGATTTCGCTGAACTCCTTTCGCTCCAGCAAACGATTGACGAGTGCTTCGCGTTTATCCGGCGCGACATCGACCATGAAAGCGTGATACTCTTCTTCGGTCGGCAACAGGCCAGTAATATCGATCGTCGCACGACGCAAGAACTCCTCGTCGCTGCNNCTTGGCTGCCGACCGTGTGCGTATCAAATCGAGCCATCACATAAGCTTCGCCGCGCGCTCCCGCTGTCACGACGCCTGCATCGTTGATGTCAGCGCTCGTCGGATTGTTGGTCGTAAAACCCGCTAATCGGGACAGGTCTCGTGTTGTGCCATCGGAATAATTGGCCACGGCCACGAAACGCTGGGTCGCACCGGCGCCTTCGAGCACCACTTGAGCGGGATAGATCGAAACCGATTGCGCAACCGCCGGTCGCTCGGAATCAGCCGGCGCACCGTTGTGCAACCACTCGAGTATCGTCGCATAATAATCGGAGTTGGCATCGAAACGTTTGCCGCCTGTATGAGTGACGGCTCCGATCGATTTCTTCAGCAGTAGGCTATCCTCGGGTACCGCCAGATTGATCCGTCGTACACCGATCTCGCGAGTGATTCGCTGATAATCGCCGATCGGATCGTAACCGAAAAGGCTGATGCGAAAACCGTCTTTGCCTCGTGCGGCGCCATGGCATGCACCCGTATTGCAGCCTGTTCTCGTCAACGCAGGAACAATGTCTTTTTCAAAGCTGAGCGGGAACTTCGTCTCTGCGTTTTGAACCGTCACCGCAATCGATTGGCTCTCGCCCAAATAGTTGGCAACCAATTCGGCTTTGCCGTCGGCGATTGGCAACAACTGATGACCTTCGATCTTTGCAACCGCATCGCCACCGAGCGACCACTGGACGCTCTCAGTAATGTCCAGCGTCACACCGTCTTGGCGGGTCAGCACAGCAACGAATGATTGGAAGTCGCGAGCCGAATCGAGCGAGATTTCCGGCGGATAAACCGCGAAGCCTGCTTTTTTCACCGCATCGGCTTTCGCGGCCGTCGATTCAGGTGTGGCGGCAGATGCAATTGGCGAGAAGCCAATCGCAACGGCAAGCAGTGCGGGTAATAAACGTCCGCTGTAACAACCATCATGTCGCATTTCTGTGACTCCGTGACCGAAAGTATTTCTTAATCGTCGTGTTTGTATATGAATCGCGCCTGAGCCGCTTATTTCTCAGACTTCATTTGCCGCAATTGTTCGATTCGGCTCAGCGGCTTCACAGCGGCCTTGGTCGCATCGGGCTTTGCTGCAACCGCAGTGTCCGCCTTGGGCTTCAGCGGCGCGTCAATGCGAATCTCACCAGTACCCTGAGTTTGTGTGATCAAACCAGCGTCGCTGGTGATTCGCGCGATGCAGTAAAGCGTCTTGTGGTTTCCGATCTTCGCTTGGGGCGAAATCTGAATCGGAAATGTTACTGAAGTCGACTCGGCTGTGATCGACTGCTTGGGTGATGGCGATGTAACACCCGCTGGCAAACCGACCAATTCCAGTTCAGTCGTCCCTTCAAACGGACGCATCACTTCAACCCCCAACTCAATCGCTGTTTCGGTACCGGTTTCACCGGCAATGCGTGGAAACTCGAACTTAAATGCTAAGTCGGCGATTTCGAGATCGATCGGACCAGCGGCGATCTTTCCCGGACCGTTGCCGGTTTCATAAGTCGCGATCAAAACCATGGGCCAAGTCCCGATCGATGCACTGGCATTGGCCGTAATCGGAACCGTGATTTCATTGGTGCCCTTAGCGATCTTGCGTCCGTTGTTGACGGCAATCCCAGGCGGAGCATAAAGCGTCGCCAAGCTGACATCGCCCTCGAACCCTTCGTTTCGCTCGATCGAAACGACCAAATCCATCGAGCCACTGCGAACAATCGGCGTCTTGGGCTGCTGCAACACGATCTTAAACGGGGCCGCGTCGGTAACCGCAACCGCCAGCTTTGACGAATCGTATCCCCACATGTCGACACGGTTTTGGCCAAGAACCAGGCGGTGACGCAGTTTCAAATTGCCAACCAAACCGGCCAGTTTTTCTTCTGCGGCGGTCGCTTTGATGGGGACTAATGATGCCGCTTCGGTCGCATCGGCCGTCGCGGTAAAGATCACAGGAATCTCTGCTCTCGCAGCGACCATCGGATACGTTTTTGCTTCGATTCCCGGCGGCAGGTCGCTAAAACTCAGTCGCAAATCCGAGCCAAAGTTCTCGCGTTTGGCGGTGACCATCATCGCCATCGATCCGCCTTTCGGAACCGAAACTGCGTGCGGTTCATCGCGTACGATCTCGCGGCGATCGAGCGTCAGACGCGGTTCGGCCGCGGTGACTTCGATTCGATAGGCATGTTCAGGACCACCCAGTGCAAGCGAGTGTGTGATACGAACGGTATAAAGGCCATCGGCCGCCGCAGTGAACTCCACAAACGAATCTGGATTGCGGCCTTCGTCATCATTACCCGCGATCGACTTGAATGCGGAATCATAAACATTCACAACACTGTCCAGCGGCGAACGCAAGGTGCCACGCGCGAACACGCGGACTTGGTACTTCTTCCCTTTCTTGCAATCGAATGTATAAAAATCGACGTCGCCAGGACTGCTGATCACGCCACAGAAAGCACCTGGCGCAGTCGCCGGGTTTCCTTTTCGCAAATCGTCGTTCGGTTCCGTCTCGACCGTCACCGGCAGGTCATTCACACGAATCCAGTTCGGCGACGGTGAAACACCCGCATCGGTTTGCGTCACCACGGGAAACATGTCTTGTCGTTCGCTAGGCATCTGCAATTGGGCCGACGTGACCAGCGGTGACTGAGGATCGCCCGTCGGATGTACGAGTGCCGCAGTGATCAAATCGCCCGGACGGCCTCCGGCGGGAACAACCGCGATCGGTCGTGGAAAGGTCCCGATGTGCATACGATAGTAAGCCAAGTCGCTGCCACCGAAGCTGCTGTCTCTGAGTAAAACCTTATACTTACCAGCTTTGGGGGCCGTGAATGAACAGAGCGGATCTTGTTGCAAGAGCGCCGAGTCATCATTCTCTGCAACTTCAAACTCATTCTCATCAAGAATCGCAACAAAAGGATCGAAGATTCGGTTGCTGTAATCAAAGCTTAATCGCAACCCTTCGACTTCGACATGAACCGTCTGGCCTTGAGCCAATTCGACCTCGAAGAAATCCAGATCCTCAAACTTCACAACACCTTCAACAGTCGAGTTCAAAGTGATTTGTTGAGCGGCCGCAAACTCGCTGTTCGGTTCAACTTCCTGTACCACCGGCATCGCACCGACGCCGATCAAACGCAAGTTGCTGATCCCTGACTTGGTTACCAGCTGCATGGGGTACAAACCCGGCGCGATCGATGCGTCGGCGACCACGGTGATTTCGGCTTTCGCGGCGTCAATCGGTTTGACTTCCGTGACGCTCAAACCCGGCTGGTCAAAAAGAATCTGGTGCGCATCGGCCAGTCGGGCACCATGGACGATCACCTTTGTCGTTTCACCGCGTACCACGCCCATCGGCGCGGTTCGCACGATCGACGGGTTGGCGGCGTGTGAGATCGCCATCGAAGAAAATGCGACGGCCGAACCGACCACCATTGCTGGCAACGCGGCATGAGGTCGAAACCGGGNNAAACGTGTCATCAAAATCCTCAGTTAAAACGAAAACATGCTGATAGCAAGAAGCCAGCGATGAGCGGTTGATCGCCAGCGACCTAAGCCAAAATATCCGTGATGACTTCGCCACCATCAACGATTTCGATCGGGCGAGCTCCCGGAGCTATC
>DNWZ01000070.1 GCA_003506095.1 Planctomycetaceae bacterium
GATCGATATGACCTTGGGACTGAGAAGTGGTTGCGAGAAAGCAATGATGCGGCGCTGGCGCAGATTCTTGAACGGATGTTAGATGCCGTTCGGTTGAATTACTGGACGCCCGATACGTTAACCCAGCAAGAATTGGTTAATGCGTATCTCCGGTCAGCGGATCAGGCGAAATTGATCGAGCGAAACATGGCGGTGACTCAGTTTGCCCAGTCGCAGCAAACGCAGATGATTGCTGACACGAGTGTTCCAGCTGATGTGAGTGTGTCTGCCGATCAAATGGCGAGTAATGATCCTGCACCGTTGCCACCGGCGGTAGAAGAATCGAACGAAGTCGGTACGAACAAGTCGACCGAACGGGTCTCGGGGCTGAAACTTGAAGTCGCTGACTCGGCAACGTCGTCTTCGACCCAAAACCTCACAAGCTGGATCTGGGTGGTCTGTATTGCTTTGATGTGCTTTGGCGGATGGAGGAGGTCACGACAGTTTCGCGTCTGAGAGGTTTGGAAACCGGGACGCTTGTTAGGGAAACCTGTTGTCGATTGTTTTGTCGATCGAGACGCCGGTAGGTTTGGTTTGGGTGATGGCGACCGAGTACTTTGGGTTTAATTGTGCTGCGAAGTGCTCAGCCTCATGCTGCGATTGGGTGACGACGAAGACGGTGGGGCCCCAGGAGCTTTGTCCGTAGGCGGTTGCTCCTAAGCTCGCAACATGCTCGATCAATTCCGTGACCGCCGGGCCGTTGTAGCAACCGCCTTGATGAGTTGCGAACAAGGCGCCGCTGAGTCGATTGAAGCGGGTTACGGCTTGGGCGAAACGTTTGAAATCGTTAGCCAACGTTGAGTCGAAAATCTTGTTGCCTAACTGAATCAATTCGGACCGTTTCGTCTGACCAGCCGCTGGTAAGGATGCGAAGGCGTGGCGTTCGACTTCGCCGCTGATCGATAGCGTGTTTGATGGTGGGCGAATCAACAAGAAACGCCATTGGGCCGGAAAATCCGCGTGTCGCCACCATGAGCCGCAGTCGTAATCTTCTGCGGAACCGTCTTCGATGATGAGGCCGCCGGTAAAAAATCCAATGCTGCCGACCGCAGACCGTTTGCCACGCTGGGCGATATGGTGGATCAGGTCCGAGCGTGACGCTTGGACATCAAAAAAGTTGGCTAGTCCAGCGGCAGTGGCCAAGGCCAATTGGGTTCCGGACCCGAGGCCGAAGTGTGGGTCAGCGGCTGAGAGGACCTGGATTTTGCAAGGCGGTAAGTCTTCGTTGAATTGACCAGCGAAATACGATTGAGTGAATTGGCGAGCGATCTCGATTAGGCGTTGGCTGTCGACAGTGCCAGCGTCGAAATTCGGAGCGGGGGTGATTCGCAGCATCGTTTGCGGTTGGTCGATCATCACGCCAACACCACCAAACGGCGAGTGTGTGTCGAATAAACCGAAGTGCAATCGCGATCCGGTGCGAACGTAAACCGCCAGACTTGCTTCAGCCATCAACAAACGACTCCAACAACGCCCAAGCCCGATGCTCAGACACTCCGCCGGTTTTCTGGACCCAAACGGCTAAATCGTTCATTTGGCGACGCACTTCATCGCGTCCCAGCATTTCCAATCGAGTGGCAAGAATCGCGGCTTCGATCACCGCATGCTTGCCGCGATTGAAGCCGAACATCGGTCGTTGGTCGCCGCGATGGACGATTTGGCAATTCGCGAGGGGACGCAGCGGATCGTCTTGCCAAGAAACGATTTCAACGGCAAACCAGCGACAACAATCGACCAATCTGTGCCACCGACCCAGCAGCGGCAACGTCAGGCCATCGCCACAAACGGGGCCGATTGCCGCCCGCGCGATCAATTCGACGTCGTCGGTAACATGGACGACGGCGGTTCCGCCATGCATCAAGTTGGCGTAAGTTCGCGACGACCGAAACGGCTTAAGCGTGATCGCCGAAAACGATTCGTCGTCGACCTGAGGTCCCATGGGGGCGATGTTGACGATCCCTTGGGCATCGACTGTGGTAACGATCGATTCGAGTATCACGGGACGAGTTGCGATTGATCGGAAGGGCGGCAAACGTCACAGCCACCCTGTGTGGATGCAAACGATTTCGCCAGCGTGACAAAATTGGCGATGATGCGAAAGCCTTCTGTGGTCAAAACCGATTCGGGATGAAACTGAACACCCATCAGCGGCCAGACGCGATGGCGAATCGCCATCACGATCGGCGACGCACACCCGGCAGTTTGCTGGCTATCGGCGATGGTGGTCGCGGTGACGATCAGATCTTCAGGCAACGATTGCGGAGCGATGGCCAGCGAATGATAACGCGCAACACGCATCGGATTGGGGCACCCTTGAAAAACCGACTGGCCGTCGTGGGCGATCAGGCTGGATCGACCATGAACCGGTGCCACTTTGATCACGTCGCCGCCGAGTGCGTGACCGATCGCTTGATGACCGAGGCAAACGCCTAGGATCGGAATCGATGGCCCAAGCGTGCGAATCACATCGATGCAGCAGCCGGCGTCCTGCGGGCGTTTTGGTCCGGGTGAAAGCAGGATGCCCAGCGGAGCCATCCGGCGGACCTCCGTTGCGTCGATCCGGTCGCAGCGAATGACAACGGTTTCCATCCCGGCCAAGCGGATGTAACGCGCCAGGTTGTGAACGAACGAATCGTGATTGTCGATAACCAGAATCATGTCGGCATGATACCGCCAGGAATAGCCCGCAACATACCCTCCGCCTTGACCCACGTTTCGCGTTCTTCGTCGACACTGTGGCTTTGAGCGGTGATGCCGCCACCGACCGGGATTTGCCACCGATCGCCGGTTGCCGTCAGTGTCCGGATCAAGATATTGAACTCCGCATCGCCACCGACCGAAACATAGCCGAGCGAACCGCAGTACGGGCCGCGGCGTGTCGGTTCTAGTTGGGCAATGGTTCGCATCGCTTCGATCTTGGGAGCTCCGGTCACCGAACCGCCTGGAAAACAAGCCGCCAACAGATCGATCGCACTGATACCGGGTCGCAGTCGCCCACGAACGACGCTGACCAGATGCTGGACAAACGCGTAATGTTCGACCTCGCACAACTGAGTGACCACGACGCTGTCATCCTCGCAGACTCGCGACAGGTCGTTTCGCATCAGGTCGACGATCATCACATTTTCGGCGCGGTCTTTTTCGCTGGCCAGCAGCAATTCGGTCGCGGCCGCGTCGATCGCCGCGTCGCCGGTTCGTGCGACGGTCCCTTTGATCGGACGGGTTTCGACGACGCAGTCGCGAACGTGCAAGAAACCTTCGGGCGACGAGCTGAGCACTTGAAAGTCGCCGCCGTCATAAAAACCGGCCAGCGGCGCGGGGTTCGATTGCCGGAGTCGCAAATAGAGCGTCGCCGGATCGACCGAAGCGGTGGCCGTCAACCGCTGGGCCAAGTTGACTTGGAATGAATCGCCGGCATGAATCCGACAGATGATTTCGTCGATCGCGGCGCGAAACCCGGTCGACGAAAAATTACTCGTCACACCCTGGCGATCGGTCTCAAAAGAACAAGCGACTGATAACGTGCCGCTGTTTTCACTCAATCGATTCGCGGAACTCGGCATCGGCGGATCGGTCGGCCGCATTGCCAACCAGCCAAGCACTTGATCGAGCCTCGCTTGCGCCCGAATCGGGTCACGCACAAAACGGTCGCCATCAAAACCTTGACTGATCAGGCAAGTCGTCTGCGAAAGCGAATCGTGGCAAATGACCCAATCGTAGACTCCTACACTGACCGCTGGCGTAGGCTGATCGTCGACAACCGCGACGCCGACGTCTTCCAACCAAGCGGCCGCCTCGTAGCCCCACAGCCCCGCGATGCCGCCTTGAAACGGAGGCAAATCGGGCGACTTGTCTGGCGGCAGCATCGTCGTCCACCGCCGCAACACGGGCCAGGGATCGTCGTCGCCGACAAAGGCTTGCAGTTTAGCGATCGGGTCAGCGGCCAAAAAACTGTAGCGTCCGATCGGCTCAGCCAGCGTTTCAGACCGCGTTTCGCTGGCTGAATCTGCAGCCTTCCCAGTCTCAGTCGCCTTCACGGGGCGATTCGTCATCGGTCCCGGCACAGCAGAATCAAACCAGATGCATCCGCCACGATCGACCAGTCGCAGAAATGCATCCGCGATATTGAAATCGTTCGGCAAACGATGAACCAACGGCAGTTTCACGGGATTCCGAATCGTCGAGTCAGGGGAATAAAACGGGGAAGATTGAACAGCGGGCCGAATCGAAAATCGTTCGAACCCTGTGGAGGCGATGCTGCCCGTGGTATTGGCAGCTATCCCAAGAGCATCGCAAAAAAGACTCCGGTTACCAGCAGATTAATCGCCCAGGCACCATAAAATCTTTTTGGGCGAGTGTAAGTGGCGGGGTATCGTTTGAAGGATAAAGGAACCAGGATCGATAAGGAATAGATCGTGAAGATCATGATCGGCAGAAAGCCACCAAAGACCGCTGCGATGAAGGCACGATCGATCGCCTCGTTCTCTTTCTGGTCGATCTTCGCCCCCATTTCGTCGTTATGGGAAGCTGATTCTTGGTTTGTAAAATCGAGCGGCTGATAAGGATTGTTACCATCGCGATAAGAGCGATTGCCTGACGTAGTCGTAAATATTTCCGTCGATCTAATAGAAGGTTTTCCCGATTCGTTGCCTTCAGGGTCGACGGAAGCAGGTAAATCTTCGTCAGATCGTGTTTTGTTGCAACTCCAACAAACCTCGAACGCCGGTTCATTAAACTCGCCACACCGCGAGCAGTTCCATGCACCAGCGGTTTCCAGCGAAACGCGATCGGCGTCTAACAGATCGCGAGCGCGTCGCAAGTCGTCTGCACCGACTTCGATGTTAGGATATCCGATTGCAACGCCAACATAGCTGAGCGCGGTGCCGACTTCGGCCCCCTGGACCACTGCCCGAATCCCCGCAGTTTCCAGACGATTGCGAATCGTTTCGGCTTGGATAGCGTCACGACAGCTCATCAGCTTGACTAGATTGGCTGTCATGACCTGGCCTTTGGGTTGAGTTTATTTGAGTGGGGCGGGGGAGTGTGCACGGGAGTGTTGTTACGGCGCACGGAGTGTGCCTACTACTTTGGATCACGGCGACAGGCGGACGATTTCCCAGCCTGCTGGGGTTCGGCGGTACATCAACCGATCGTGCAGACGGCTTTCGCGGCCCTGCCAAAACTCGACCTCTTTCGGATCGACGGCGTATCCGCCCCAATTTTCGGGACACGGAATGTCGTCGCGGCCGTTGTATTGTACTTCTAAGGCTTGCAACTGCTGTTCCAAGTGGTGACGACCGTCGATTTCACGCGACTGTTCGCTAAGGATCGCGCCCAGACGACTGCCGCGTGGGCGTGTGGCGAAATACGATTCCGACGCCTGACGCGACGTTTTGGTGATCGTGCCGTTGATCCGAACTTGGCGTTGCAGATGCGGCCAATAAAAACAGAGCGAAACCGATGGGTTTTCGGCCATTTGGTTCGCCTTTTCAGAATGGTAGTTCGTAAAGAATAGAAACTTACCGTCCTCGATTCCCTTGAGCAAAACGATGCGGCTGGTGACCCGACCGCTCGGATCAGCCGTCGCGAGCGTCATCGCGTTGATCTCCAGCCACTCGGGTTTATCGTCGGCGCCGGCTTGCTGGAACCAGGCATGGAACTGCTGAAACGGATCGGCCGCGAGATCGGCTTCGGCCAATCCGGCCAGGGTGTAGGACAAACGCATCTGGTCGATCGTCATGTTCGGACTCGGCGAAAATATTGGGAAAATCGATAGCTTCGATGAACAAACGCCCCGGTGGCGATGTCCAAATGGGTATCAAGCAAAACGTTGGCCCGGAAGTTGCCTTACTTAACACAGAACGTTCAGGTCGGCTGCCAGGGTGGCAGCGCGGCGGGAAAACGGTCTCAATCCGATGGTCTGTTGAAATTGCGGACGGTTAACATCGCCGTCCACCAACTGTTGGAGACGCGTGGGAATTGGAGCGTTCGCACACATTGTTTTCTAGTTCGATTGTTCGTTTGTTTTCTTGTTCGCGAAGGGTGAAAAATCGCAATGACCGAATCGTTGGTCGGAAACTTGATGATCGCGTCGACCTTGGTGCCTCAGTCTGTGTTCAGTCGTTCGGTGTGCCTGATCGTACATCACGATGAAAACGGCGCGATAGGCGTCATGCTCAATCGCCCGATCTCTCCGCCACCACCAGAGCTGATTCAAATGCTGATCGGCGGCCCGGAAGCGGTCACGCCTGATCATGATGACGAATCGCAGGACATCGGTGCGGCATCGAATTGTGGCTCGAAAAGCGGCGGGTCCAAGCGAGGTAAATCGCGTTTGCCCAAACCCACCGACTCGGTTTCAGCGGATTCGCAATCCGATCAAGCGGCTGGGAATAAGCCGCCGGGCAATATGATTATCGCGAATTCGGGCGAAGTTTACGGCCCCGTCGCGGCACAACCGGGCAGTGCGATTGTCCACTTTGGCGGACCGCTGTCGGGTCCGGTGGTAGCGGTCCACGGTACGCGGGCTCTGGCCGAAGCGGAAGCGGGCCAAGGCGTTTATATGGCTGCCCAGCGCGAGCATTTGGAACAGTTAGTAAAGGACGGTGGCGAAGATTTTCGCCTGATCATCGGCCACTCGGCCTGGACTTCTGCCCAGTTGAGCCAAGAGTTTTCGGCCGGTTATTGGCACGTTTTGCCAGCGACCCCGGAAACTGCGTTGCCGGCCCGCGTCGACCTTTGGCCGCATTTGATTCGTCGAGCCACCGGTGCGTCGGTCGCTTCATGGGTGGGGGCCCGTGACAGTGGCGGCTGGACCGGATTAAATTAGTTGTTTAGCCCGCCGCAAAACCCTCAGCCGCCCGACCGGACCGTGAAAC
>DNWZ01000690.1:0-4088 GCA_003506095.1 Planctomycetaceae bacterium
CCAGCGGTTGGGTCGTTACGGCTTCTGGCGGCGTCGACGTCAACGCGTTCGAAGTCGTTCAATCGCAGCAGGTCGATCCCACAGTTGCCGGTGTTCGGACCCGTGCCGCCCAATCCGATCAGAATCAAACTTGGTGGTGGAACGGCTGATTCGACAAATCGATTGCTCGCTAGCCGTTGAGAAGACGCTGGCTACAAATGATGGGTCTGTGCAGGTTGGATGGCCGACTGGCCGCGATAACATCGAGCGACTTTCCGCCACTGGACCGTCTGCTTGTTGTAACTCGCTGACCGCGTAACTATCCTAACACGTTGGCTTGTCTTGCACTCGGTAATCCGCCCTCTCATTTGTCACCGGAGTTGCCCCATGGGGTCGTCCGCCGCGCTTCTTTCTCGCTACTCGCGACTTTCAAGCCCACTTACGGTCGCAGCCACCTTGGCGGCGGTCGTTGCTTGCACGCTTGCCCCCCCTTCGGCCCATGCCCAGATTGGCGGTGGTTTTGGCGGGCAACGGGCCGTCGGTGGTGTCGTTATCGATGCCAACGGAGTCCTTCGCTCGGCAACGCTTGACCAACGCCAAGCTTCGCTCAAGGAAATGCGGCAATCGATTGCCCAACCGCAAGGCGATCTTGCCGAACCGGCTGAATTGCGAATGATTTCGCTCGCGAAACTGCAACAAGCGATGGAAGAATCGGCCGCCAGCGGCAAACCGCTCAGCGACGACATGCGACATTTGGCGGGAATCCAACGGATTGAGTATGTCTTTGTCTATCCCGATCGAAACGATATCGTGTTGGCCGGTCCTGCCGAACCGTGGATCGTTCGCGACGATGCGTCGGTTGTCGGTGTAAACTCCGGTCGCCCCGTCCTGAAACTCGACGACCTGATCGTCGCGCTTCGCAGTGTTGAACCTGCCCGCACCGAAGGAATCACCTGCTCGATCGAACCGACCGAAGAAGGGCGTGTGCGTCTTCAAACGCTGCTCAAGCGAGTGACATTGCGACCAGGGCAAAACCCCGCGACCTTTGAACCGGCGATGCGTGAAGCGTTTGGCCCCCAAATGATCAAGCTGACAGGTGTGCCCAGCACCAGCCATTACGCCCGTACGCTCGTGGCCGCTGACTATCAAATGAAACGATTGGCGATGGCGCTGGAAGATTCGCCCGTCAATGGCTTGCCCAGCTACCTAACGATTTCTCGTAACCAAAAACATTCTTCACAATCCAATCCACGATGGTGGATGGCATGCAACTACGACGCCCTCTCTCACTCCGACGACAAACTCGCTTGGCGGATCAGCGGCCAGGGCGTCAAAACGCTGACCGAAACCGACTTAATCACCGCAGATGGAAAGGCCCAGCCAGGACAAAAAGCAGACAAATCAGCAACGCTTTGGGCTGAGACGATGACCCAGCGATTCGACGATCTGTCGAAAGCTCAAGCGGTTTTCGGCGAACTGAGAAACTGCTTTGACCTCAGCGTTGTCGCAACCCTGATCGTCCAGGAACAACTCGCGCAACGAGCCAATTGCGACTTGGCACACCTGATGGGCAACAGCGGCGAAATTAAACTTGACCAGTTTTCGATCCCCAAATCGGTTGAACCGCAATGCAGCTTCGTCCGCGGGGCCAGCGGTTGGGTCGTTACGGCTTCCGGTGGCGTCGACGTCAACGCCTTTGAGGTTGTTCAGACGCAACAAGTCGATCCCACCCTTGCCGGCATTCGAACCGGGGCCGCTGAATCAGTTGAGAGTCAATCTTGGTGGTGGAACGGCTGAGTGTGGCCTGCAATCGTGAGCGAGATTCGAAGTGTCAAAAAAATAAAAATATTTTTTTCGCCGCCCTAGGGGGCATTTTGCGACGCAACGGAGGCCTGAGACGATTGCAGTGGTCGCAAGGGTTGACAGATGCCAGCATTAACGCTTAGGCGACCGAAGGGGCGGTCACCCCGATCAACGCCGCATTGACAGACCGCCCTTAGTCATTAAAGGGATGTTAAGCTCCGTTAACCTTCATGCTGGAAAACTTGTTGATAAGCAAGACTGTCCAGCCGCCTTGACAGCGTCACAGCTTCGCTAATTGATCAATTTGCCGCAGTCGACTTTCCGTTCGCAGACGCGCGGGAAAACGCACATGAACCCTTCATAATTTTCTTGACTATTGGCCCCAGTCGCTGATAATCGTCAGCGTCAGGTTTGGCAGGAGCCGACCACGTTTTCGGATTTGAACTTGTTGGCGGACAACAGGTTTTTTTGCCAAGCAAAAAGTGCTGACGGATTTGTTTTGTTATCTAATCACAGGCGAACGGCTTGAATCTATTGGTGAGCTGATCGTGTCGAGCGAACCGCCAGAAATCATTTTATTGTTAAACCGATAACTGATTTTCCCGCGCTTCAACGACGCACAGAGCCATTGCTCGCAACCGATGTACCCAAGCCAATTGCCGCACGCGACCGACGACAGTCGCAAGGAGAAATTGAAAGAGTAAATATGAGTACTTGCAAGAACGTTTTCGAAGCCATTTTGCGTTACGGTCACGACGAAGATTTTGTCCCCCACGAGGACAATGATTTCACCGCGACTGACGCACCTGCTGGCAGCCCAGAGAAGATCGAGGTACTACGCCGTCGCGTTGAACTCGGCCAACCGCTGTGGCACGGAACTGACCGAGTGGATTACAGCGGCCTGACAGGCGCGATTCGCCCTCGCGAATAATGCTCCTCGGATGACTGCAAACTAACGTCTGCTACGTGGCAAACCGCCGATCAAGCGCACGATTGTCCCCACGACAAAAGACCCAGATCGCCCCGATCGTTATCAAACGCTCGGGGCTTTTTTTTTGATACGCACGCTTACTACTGACCTCAGCCCCCCCCGAAATAACAATTCGTTATCTCGCGGCGATTCCAACCCCAAAAACGAATAATCGCACGCGAAAAACCTGGTCAGCCATCCGCTTCGGTTGATTCCGCATGCGTGGGCCAAAGCAACCAGAACGCCGCCAGGCCGAAAAGAGGCGCCCACCCCAGCACAGCGATATTCAAATCATAGCTGCCCGTTCGATCGACGATGTATCCAAACAAGCTTTGCACCGGCGCGGATGCCAACCAGCCTATGAATGACAAGATGCCGGTCAGCCTTCCCATATGCGATGTCGTTAATTCTTGCGTAAACGAGTAATAGCAAGGAAACACCCCCAGCGAGCCTGCGGCAACCAGCAACAAAGTCAGCAAGAGCGGCCAACCCTGCGGCAACATCGCGGCAACTGTGGTCAATGCCGCCAGCAACGACGCCCCCAAGTAAACCAGCACGCGGCTTTGGTGTGCGGACATCCCCTTTCGCACCAACCAAATCGCCACAATCCCTGCTCCGATACATCCGACATCGGTAAAGATGAAGTAAACCGAATTGAAGGCCAGTGCCTCGCCCTCGCTGTAACCCCGTCCTTCTTGTAAGAATTTGGGCAACCAAGCCCGGATCAATTGCCATGAAGTGTTGATCGAAATCACCATCAACACCAACCCCCAAAATCGGCGGTCGGCCATCAAATTGCGAAACCATTTCTGCCAAGGCAAATCAACTTTTTTGATCTCGTCATCCTGTCGACGATCCAAGTCGCCCGGCTTGATGACCATCAACCAGAAAGCTGCCCATAAAAATCCGATCCCGCCAATCACAAAAAATGGCAAACGCCATATATCAGGATCAGTAGACCCGGTGACCATTCCCGCGATGATGATGGGCGTCAAAATCGCGCCCAGCGATGCACCGCTCTGAAGAATACTGTTGCCCATCACGCGGTTCCCCTTGGTCATCACCGCCTGAGTCACGATCAGTGCGCACGGCCAATGTCCCGCTTCGAAAAAACCGAGCAAGCCTCGACAGATGATCAACGACGTGAAACCTCGCGAAAGCCCTGTCGCAAAACCAACGGCCGACCACGCGACAAGAATCGCCGGATAAAGCCACCGTACCGAGACCTTATCCGCGACAATGCCGAAAAACAGCGAACCGCACGCAAACGCTACCCCAAAGACAAACTCGATATTGCCGTACTGGACGTTTGACAGCGAAAATTGCTCGCTGATTC
>DNWZ01000690.1:4140-10596 GCA_003506095.1 Planctomycetaceae bacterium
TACCCACCAGTGCCATGTAAGGGAGTGATTGCGTCTATTCATCGATTTTTCCTTGCGGCAGTAGCAAACGGCGTGCGGATGAGGCACAATCTGGTCAGCCCAATGGCTTCCCACCCCATGCCGCCGACATCGTAACAAGTCGCCGCCCACCATGCTCCTACAAGAACTCACTTGGCCGAAGGTTTCTTCGCTTTCTAAAGATACCCCCGTGATCGTGCCGGTCGCCGCGATCGAACAACACGGCCATCACTTGCCGATTTTCACCGACAGCATGTTGCTTGGTGAAATCGTGCGACGAGTCGAATCGGAGATGTCGGAACAAGTTCTGGTCGCACCTCTCATGTGGTATGGCAATTCACACCACCATCTCGACTTCGCCGGAACACTCTCGTGTCCGCCGCGAGTCTATTTGGACATGTTGGTTGGCTTGGTCGAAAATCTTATAACCCACGGATTCAAAAGAATTCTGATGCTCAACGGACATGGTGGTAACGATGTCCCTGGTAAGCAAGCAATGTTCGAAGTGCGGCAAAATCATCGCCATCGAAGCGATCTGTTGCTGCTGTTTACGACCTATTGGTCGCTCGGGACGAAGCCGTGGGAAACAATGCCCGAGTTGCAACAACGAGAAATGGGACATGCATGCGAATGGGAAACATCGATGATCCTGCGGATCAATCCCGCGCTGGTTGGTGATTATCAATCCGCGGATGTCATTCCCCCCGGCAGTCCGTTCACTCCGGCATCGCGTGCTTGGATCACCAAAGATCGCTCGCAAATCGGTCACATCGGCTGGCCACATCTCGCTACAGTCGAAAAGGGCGAGCACCTGTTTCAAGCGTTCGCCAACGACACACAAAGCTTGATTCATCGAATGTTGAAGTGGGACGGTTCTTCTTGGGAGGGTTAGTGAAATGCTCAATCGCCGCCAATTTACTGGGGCAATGCTCGGCGCGTCCGCTTCGTTGCTGGGCATAGACACTCTTACGCCGTCGCCAGCGCCGGCGCAATCCGATAACCAACGCAAAAAGATTGCCTTTCTTGGCACAACCGTTTTCCGACATTCTCACGCCCAGCATTTCTTGGATCGATTCTCGATCGGTTATTCGATGGGCGGCCGCTGGGTCGATCCGCAATTCGAACTGGCATCGGTTTACATCGAACAATTCAACGACAACGACATCGGCAAACAGCGGATCGAAAAGTACGGTCTGCAAACGTATTCCAGTGTGAAAGACGCACTTACCCTTGGCGGTAGCGATCTAGCGGTCGATGGAGTGGTGATCATCGGCGAACATGGTAATTATCCCAAAAACGAGAAAGGACAAACACTTTACCCGCGATACAAATGGTTTAAGGAAATCGTTTCTGTTTTCGAACAAAGTGGCCGCAGTGTGCCAGTCTTCAACGATAAACACCTATCCACCGATTGGAATGAATGCTTAGAAATGGTGGCCGATTCAAGAAAGCTCGGCTTTCCACTTTATGCCGGCTCTTCATTACCCGTAACCTGGCGTTTGCCATCAATCGACATGCCTTATGACACACCGCTGTCTGAAAGTGTTTGTGTCGCTTACGGCGGTATCGACAGTTATGATTTTCACGCCCTTGAAACAGCCCAGTGTATGTCCGAAAGACGACGCGGTGGCGAAGTCGGAATACGCAACTGCCAAGCTCTTCGCGATGAGGATTGCTGGAACGCGATCGCTAGTCGCGACTCAACATCTCGATTGGTCGTTGCGGCTCTCTGCCGAAGCCACAACCTGCCAGTGGAAAACGGATACCCAACCGCACCGATCACGCTCGACTGGGCACGGGGCGCACTGCCGACCATCACCGGATACTTCATCGAACATCTCGACGGTTTCCGGACTGCGGTTTTTATGACCGGAATCCGCGACTTCAATTACGCCGGCCTGCGTTCGGACACCGACGAAATCATCGGCTGTCAAATGATGCTGCCAATGCCGGGATCGAGCGCGACAACCGCCGATTTCTTCAACCCGTTGACCATGCAGGTTGAAAAGATGATCGCGACAGGAAAAACGTCGTATCCGCTCGACCGCACGTTGCTAACCTCCGGAATGGTGATCGCCGGCGTCGATTCGCTTCACAAGGCCGGTGCGATCATCGAAACACCAACGATGGCAATCGCATATAAAGCGCCGCCTGAGTCGGTGTTGTGGCAACAATAAATTCCGATCGCAGTTCAATCGTCCGCTAAACTGCAACAGACCAGTTCGTTATCGCTGCGAACGTAGATACTGCGGTTAGCAAACGCCGGAGGTGCCCAGCAGACACCTTCATCACGACGTGTCAACTGAATTCGCGTCGGCGCAATCACATTCGTTCGGCTCAAAACCTTTGCGCCCGACTCAGACAATTCAGTGATCATCAGTTCGCCTTGTTCATTGAACATCCAAACCTTTTCGCCACGCTGAACCATATGAATCGTCGCCCAGCGGTTCCGGCGCACCAGGCTTTGATCTTCCCAAATCCGATCACCAGTCTTTGCATCCAAACAACGGAACTCGCCATAACTGTCAACGCCATAAATAAAATCATCCACAAAAATCGGATTGCTGATGATCGCTTGCAAGGCATCGGTGTCCTGCTCGCTTCGCCCAACGCGTTTCCACAACAGTTCAAATCCGATGCGATCCGTTGGCACCCGCAACATGACCGATCCGTCGTAAAATGAAGTCACAAACAATCGATCGCCAGAAACAACGGGCGTCGCGATCCCGATCGGCATCTTTGACGGCGGAAACGGAAACGCCCAAAGCACTTTCCCGGTTGCAGGATTCAATCCGCTGATACTGTCACCAGTCCAGCAAACCAGCACATCCTCGCCCGCCTGTGTGATCAAGATCGGTGTCGAGTATCCAGCGCGATCATCCAAAGCTTTCCAAACTTCCTTGCCGGTCGCCTTATCAAACGCAACCATACAAGCACCGCTCGAACCTCCGACCTGTTGGATCACAAGGTCGTTATAAATCACCGGCGCGGCGGCGATNNCCCCAAATCGGCATCGCAATCTTATACTCCGCATTCAAATCGCGTTTCCAGACAACGGATCCATCCGCGACATTCAAACAGTGAAAATGCCCCATCGCACCGATGCAATAAGCCAGGTTGCCGTCAACCGTAACGGGAGCCCTTGGCCCAGCACGATAGCTGATCGTATAAGGCGCGTCGTAAGCGTACGTCCAAAGCAACGCGCCAGTCTTCGCNNTCTTGGCTGACCCGATCCGTCACAAAAACTCGGCCCTCCGCCACAGTAGGCCCGCTGTAGCCTGAAGCGACTTTTGCGGTCCATTTTCGCGGTAATTTCCCGGCCGGCAATGTGTCGACAATCCCCTCTTCACGCCACACCGCGTCGCGAGACGGCCCCCGCCACTGCGGCCAATCGTCAGCAACGCTGATCGCTTGCAACGAAATCGAAACCAGGGCGAACGTTAATACGAACGACAACTCAGGCAAATAACGCATAAAAAACTTCAATAATGAGAATATCGAGACAAACTTTGGCTCACACATCGCACACCCTACAGACCACCAACCACTCAAGATCGCACATCCTACCAAGTCCATCTCACTTAGCACATTCAAAAACGACGGCCGACGACACGATTACAACCGATCACTATCGTTTTGCGGAGTCCGAGGCGACCACAACACAGTGGTATTCATAGACCCGATCTTCGTCGTGAGTTCGAAACTTACCGACGCAAATCTCGTTGCCGACCCAGCGTGGCGATTTCTCCCAACTGGCGGCAAGCGAATCACCACAAAGAAAATTGGCCTTCGGAATGATTCGAGAAACGAGCCCCTGAGCATTGATACTACCAGCCACGCTTAAATGTTCTAATTCGGTCGCATCAGCGATGATCTCATCAACCTCGAAAACCCACGCAGCGACTGAGATACCTTTCTCCAATCCCGTGGAAATGAGTCTGCCTGTGGAAACCACCATCTCGGCATCTTTCAACGACATGTGAAGCCCACTGCCCGGAGCATTTACAGCGGAAGACAAGTCGTTGGCGGTTGAAGATCGCCTTATCTCCAAGGCAGCGGAATCAAAGTTCGTAAAGGGAAACGGAATTCGATAGGCCCAAACTTTGCCGGGAACCAAGGCATCTACAATCAGCGGTTCGGATACATGCTGTCGCCCGGCTTGGTAAGACCAGGAAAGCGCTGTGACCGACAGCCCAAGACTCAAGCCAATCAGGATTGCGAGTTTGATTTTCATGCTCAAAACCATAATGCTGCTGATCACCAAACGTACCCAGTGATAACCTCGGTTTGCTGCTTGTCATCTGACAATTCGATTTCGTTTGGCGTCAGCCAACAGATACCCGATAACAACTCACGCCTAGATTTGCAACTTGCTTTCTCAATTCTCTATTTCATACCAGTTGTGGGATCGACTTCAATACTCGCCTTCACCGTATGATTGTAAACAAGTGCTTGGCTTTGGACCGCGTTCAACGCGTCGCTAAGCAAATAATTGGCCACAGTTTAAGAATCCGCGAGAAGACAGTCTTGACCTCAAAAATCATCTCTTTTGGGCAACAGACCATTTCAGCGGGCTTGCGACAAAGACATACCCGCCTAAAAACGCAAACTCACCAAGACGTTTTTGCGTGATGGCTAATCTTCGCATCTTTCATTGTGTGACGACTCGGTCATTCTCGCAAGACCGCGTTGGCCGCTCTTCCCTGCCTCCGGTCACGGCTGGGCACCTCGGTTATGAGAAGTTTTTATCGACTCTGTCGAAAAGTCATGTTGATCGCCACCAGGATCATCGAAGCAAACGAGCCAGCGGTTGCGAAGATGGATGGCCCAAAATTTGTTCGTATCTATTTGGCAGTACTCGGTACACTCATGGCCGCCGTGTATTTATGCTGTATCAGCGAATGGCGGACAAATCGGTGCTGGGCCGGTTTGCGATGAAGGCATTCTCAAGAGTTATTTTTAGGCGAGGGTGGGGAACATGAAGCGACGCGATTGGATGAAAGCAGTTGGAGCAATTGCGGTGGCTGGGCCGACGATCGAGCATCTCGGTTTACCGACAGCCGAGGGTGCGGAAGCGGTCGTTCCATCGCGAGTCGTCGACACGCACACTCACTTTTATGATCCGTCGCGGCCGCAGGGTGTGCCTTGGCCTGGCAAGGGAACGTCGCTCTATCGAACGGTGATGCCAGCCGATTGGCACGCGGTCGCTGGGCCATCGGGGGTCAAGGAAACGATCGTTGTTGAAGCGAGCCCTTGGGTCGAGGACAACCAGTGGGTTTTGGACATCGCAGCGAACGACAAATCGATCATCGGACTGGTTGGCAATCTCGATCCGCGCGAGGCCGATTTTTCAAAGCATTTAACGCGTTTTGCGAAGAATCCGATTTTTCGCGGAATCCGCTGGCGCAGCGATCTTGTGCCGATTGATCGCGATCGGGAAATCCTGGTGCGAGCGGCCAATCAGCTAAAAGATTTGGATTTGGAACTCGACCTCAATGGCTCTTGTCAAGCGTTGCCGCTTGCTAATCAGTTGGCGACGGAGGTTCCTGAACTTCGAATCGTGATCAACCATCTGGGCGCCAGTGGTGACCCGCAATCGATTCATGCGGATTGGCACTCCAACATTCGCCAGATCGCCGATCGACCCAATGTCTACATGAAAGTATCTGCATTGGTTGAACAGGTTCGGTGCGAACCGGGTGAAGCACCTGCGGACACGGAGTATTACTTGCCGATTCTCGATCACCTTTGGAAATGCTTCGGCGAAGACCGGCTGGTCTATGGCAGTAATTGGCCAGTGTCCGACCGCGGGGCACCGTATGGGGTGGTCTACAAAATTGTCGGCGATTACTTTGCGAGCAAGGGAAAAGCCGCTACGGAGAAGTATTTCTGGCAGAATGCGAAAGCCGCTTATCGCTGGCAAGAGCGGGAATAAAAAATCCGACCGAAATAGCGCAACGCCCCACAATCTAAGCTGCGGACGCGTCTTTGTCGGATGTGCGATCGACGAAAAATTGGCAATGGTGGCCCCACGGGGCTTCTGTTGCGGGTAACATGTACTTGTCGTCCAGTCGTCGCCTTGATTGCCTGCGGAGGTTTTTCGCATGGCAATCGGCTGTCGACGGCCGATCCCGCCTCACTGTTCTCTCTGCCGTTCCTTCCCGCCAAACCCCCGAGGACGACCTTGAAGCGTAATCACGCATCTGTGGATTCGTATTCTCGAATGAGACGCCATCCTCAGGTGAACTTCGGTTCGCGTTCGCATCGGTCCGTTCGTTCTGTATGCCTGGCCTCGTTGATCTGCTTGATTGCAGCAGGATTTCTGAACGGTTGCGACAGCCAGCCACAGGTGGCTGTGATGAATGGAAAGCCAGCCGAGGCTGCTGAATTAACCGCTGAAACAATTACGGTCCAGCCACAATCTTGGCCGACGATCGT
>DNWZ01000792.1:0-162 GCA_003506095.1 Planctomycetaceae bacterium
CGCGGCTTTAAAACCGACAGAGCGTTCAGATCGCGAACCGGCGACACAGAAATGCCGTCGATATTCCTTGCACTCATGTAAACCAAAGTGTCAGCCGCGTCGACAACAATCAAAGTCGTGACACCATCCAACCCCAAAGCCTTGAGCGCACTCGCCACAGCC
>DNWZ01000792.1:214-2720 GCA_003506095.1 Planctomycetaceae bacterium
ACCGGTAACTGTAGTCACGCGGCTTCACCGTACGTGCCACACCACCACCCCGCCGGATGTTGGTTCGCTTGCTGCCCGCACGAGCGTTACCAGTACCTTTCTGGCGGTACATCTTTTTCGTACTGCCGCTCACTTGACCGCGAGTTTTCGTACAGTGCGAACCCTGGCGCAAGTTAGCTTCATACATCACAACCACATCATGCAACAATTGCTTGCTGATGTGCGGCGCCACCTCAGACGGATCGATCTCATACGAACCGATCTCGCTGCCAGAAGCGTTAAATATTGGGAGAGTTGCCATGGAAAATCCGAGCTCAAAATTAAATGCGAAAACTACCGAAGNNGCGCCGCGAACGAGCAACAAATTGTTTTCGGCATCGACGCGAATCACTTCTAAATTCCGCACCGTCGTACGGGCATTACCGTACTGACCTGCCATCTTCATACCCTTGATCACGCGACTTGGGTCAGCACTCGAACCGGTACCACCAGATTGACGGTGAACCTTTTTGACACCGTGCGTTGCCCGCTGGCCAGCGAAATTATGACGCTTCATAACCCCGGCGAAACCACGCCCCTTGGAAGTGGCCGTCACATCAACTCGCTTCACTTCAGCAAGGACGTCAACTTTGACCTCAGCACCAACAGCCAAATCGGTAGCACCGCGGAACTCACCGATGTAACGCTTGGGCTCACAGTCGGCCTTCGCAAGCAACTCAACACCGGCCGCCGAACGAACTTTCGACCGCTTGCTGTCCAGCTTGGCAACATGACCACGCTCACTGCGAGCAGCCAGCCGACGCGGCTTATCAAGAAACCCCAGTTGAACCGCCTCGTAGCCATCGCGATCCAAATCACGAACCTGCAGCACACTGCACGGTCCAGCCTGAATTACGGTGACTGGCACAGCCGTGCCGTCTTCGCGATAAACTTGTGTCATTCCGACCTTACGGCCGAGTATTCCGCGCGACATCGTCAGACGCCTCGTTTTGCGAAGGAACCAGCAGCTTCTCACCTAGGGTTGCCATCCGATCCACACTCGCCAATGGCAGAGGGGATATCGGACAGGCGTCCGCTCAATAGAAACCGTCTCTTAAAATCGTAAACTTTGCGGCCCACCAAGGACCATAACGCTCAACGCCAACGAGGCGACAGAGCACAACGCAATCACACCAACCGAAAACCCAATCAGCGAGCCGACGCCTTAATTTTTATATCGACGCCAGCCGGCAAGCTGAGCTTGTTCAACGCTTCAATCGTCTTGGCAGTCGCCTGCACAATGTCGATCAAGCGCTTGTGAGTTCGAATCTCAAACTGCTGCCGGGCCTTCTTGTCGATACATGGCCCCGAAAGCACCGTGTAACGCTCGATTCGAGTCGGCAAAGGAATCGGGCCATGCACTTCACTGTGCGTAGCCTTTACCGTGTTGACGATTTCCGCAGCACTTTGGTCAAGCACTGAATGGTCGTACGCTTCCATACGGATGCGAATAACTTCGTTAGTTCCGGTCGTCACAAGGCACCCATTCGTTCAACAGTTTGGACAATCTCCTCGGTCAGAGGAAGGGAAAAGTTATCGGCACAGCCTCTGTAGGTCAACGGCTAATCACGCGTTTATTAAAAAAAATCGTTTTCTGTGGCTTGGCAGCATCGGCGATCTGTCGCGGGTGACTGCAGTTGGATTTGAATTTTATCGTTTTTTCGAGCGAGGATGACTACCTGATCAGGACTTTTCTTCGGTGTTTCGCTTTCAACCGTCGGTGTCCACCATGTTCGCCGGCGTGCAAGACAATGCCGGCCGAGGGCGACGTTGCGATCTTTGCTGGTGCCACGATTCACAGTGCATCGCGTCACAGCTTTTGGTAACTTGAATCGATTTGAACGATGGATGATATCGATGGGAGACGCAATGACTTTGGTTGGAATCGATGTTTTTTCCGACGTTGACAACCGTTCTCCGCCGATGCCCCTTTCTTTTGCAATTTTTCCGATGGCTGATCAAGCGATTCAATCCCAAACCGGACTCAGTTCTCGCATGAGCGCCTATTCACGGATCCTGCTGGCGGTCGCACTGATCGCAACGCTGGGGATTGCCGCTGCAGCAGCTTGGCAAATCGGCTCGCGGTGGGCCCAGCCGGTGCCCAGGCCTTCAACCGTCGCGATTCCGCGCCCGTATGATTCCGAGCGTGCGTTTGCATACCTGAACCAGATTTGTGACATCGGTCCGCGCCCCAGTGCGACTGCGGCGATGCAGCGTCAACAAGAATTGCTAAGCGACTTTTTCGAAAAACGCGGCGGCAAAGTTGAATTTCAGAAGTTCAACGTGCGGCATCCCGAAACCGGCCAAGCGGTCGAACTGGCCAACTTGATTGCTCGCTGGAAACCGACCAGCCCGAAGCGTTATTTGCTGTGCGCTCACTACGACACTCGCCCATTTCCCGACCGCGATCCGATCAATCCCAAGGGGCGTTTTGTCGGTGCCAACGATGGTGGCAGTGGCGTTGCGG
>DNWZ01000557.1 GCA_003506095.1 Planctomycetaceae bacterium
GATGAAGATCGTGAATCTTGAAGTACGCAAAGTCAAACTCCTTGGCAAGTAACCATCAAATATCATCGGGATCTATGTGGTATCCCCAAGAGAAGTCCGGCTCGTCAGGATCTTCGTCAAGGCGATCTGGCATCTCCTTAATCAAGTGCCAATGGATCTCTGGCTCAACGTAGCTTTCCGGTGAAGGACCGTTCCCAAAATCATCTCGATTCATGATTAGCTCCGCCGCCGAATTGAGATATTCACCTATCTCTTTGCGTGTAACATTTCCGGTCACTCTGACTGTGACTGGAAGGATGTAGGTGCGTTGCTTAGCTGATTCGCCATATTGATCTTCAATTTCGAAAATCTCAATAAATGCTCCCGAATAAGACTCAAAGCGTTTTGCTGCTTCGATGTCGTGTACGAATCTGTAACCATCCCAGAACGTGTCGTCATTGAGTCTTGCAACAACGAAATGTCCTCCGACTTCGAGCGTTTTCAAAAACATTATTGTATCCTTTTGTGTGAGTTGAGTTGATTTTTAACGCTTTTACTGGTCTTCATTTTCGTCCTCCAACCCCCATTCGACGGCAGGATTATCGGGCTTGCCATTCAGCGGAAGTTTCAGTTCCCTGATGTAACCCCAATGAATGACCGGCAACACCAAACATTCTGCTGGGCCATTGCCGTACTCTTCAGTACGGATACTCAAAACCGAAGCTCGGTAGAGGTACTCCGCAATTTCCTTTTGAGAACCACTGCCGTAAACTTCGATCTCAACAGGAACAACAAAACGCCGTTGCCGAAGCTGGCCGTAGTGTTCCTTCAAAATGTCCTGCATTTCAGCGCAGGCGTCTCTCGGATGAGCGTACTTGCGTGCCAGATCAAAATCATCGACGAATGAGTCACCTTCCCACATCTGGTTGTTTCGCACGTTGAGGATGATAAATCGAACTGATGGGTGTTCGCCAACGTGTTGTGCTCGTAGTATCATTTTCTTGTTCCTTGTGAATTTTTGAAGTAACTTCATCGACCTTTGGAAGTGGCGAATTTTTCGGGCCGGGCTTTTCTGGCGACTCTTTCTTTCACACTCGCTTGCAGCAGGGGGTTGTCATATGTGTTCTCAATGCCCCATCGCCGGGATGGTGACTGGCCTATTGGTTGCGCTTTCAGCAGCACATTTTCGCTCCCTAATAGACGATGGACACGGGCAAAGTTGCACCGACCACCAAGCGGGTGTTAGAACCGGCGAATACGATCAGTTGACGATTGATTCCCATCTTCCATGGTTGCCATTGCCGCTTAGATCCTCGATCTGGTCGCCTCCGAAGCTCCATTCGTCGTAGATTAAAAATGCCTCAGAGGGGTCACTGGCTGTGAAGATTTCGTCTGGGAGGAACTCATCTTTGAATCTCTCTCCCGCTGTAATCCTCACTGACCTCAGCTTGCCAGTGAACCACATAATTCCGTGTTGCTCACCTAGATTGCCGACAACAAATGGTGATTCGACCTCTGGCACTTTGGTCGCTTCATGAGTCGCTACCAGCCTGCCATCGAGATAAACACGAGTTTCATCAGAGGCGAAAACCGCCGCCAAGTGGCTCCAGCGATGGATTGGTACACGGAATCGCGTTGCATCAACACCTCCACGCACCGTCTCGGCCATCGGATGACCAAAATTTCCAATCCCCATACCAATGCCGAAGTGCCCCGGAACATCACTACCGACGACGAATTGATTTTCAAGATTGCTTACATTGTCGGGGGCAATCCAAGCTTCCATCGTTAACGGGAGCGTCGAGTTCATTACTGGTGTCACAATCCTCCGTGTGCCATCGAACATGATCCCTCCTTCGACTATCGGTGTGGCGATTTTGCTTTCCGCAGAGGTGTTTTCTCCATTCCAAGTTCGCCATGCGATCAACGATATGACGATGAGAGCCAAGCCCAAAACGATCAGTCCAACTTTTGTATTGCTTCTCGAATAAGGTTCAGTGAGTGCTTGCTTGACCTCTATTGCCGTCATGTAGCGATCAGCCGGATGCTTGGCTAATCGTGCCGCAGAAGGGTTTCTTTTCCACTGGGGATGCTCGGTTGAGCGTAAAGGTTCGCTGACGACTTTATTTAAAGCCCAGATGCTCAAAATTACCGCCAGCTACGTGAGATGATGATACCCAAGTTGAAGCTTGCTGATGGAGAACGAAACGGTTTTCTTAGCTCGACTTTTTCCGTATTAAGCGGCTTGAGTGAGCCCAAAGTGTAATAGTTTGCGGATAGGCTTGGAGAGTTTTTGAACATCCGCTCCATTCGGCGTCCGTTCAAAAACCCAGTTTATCCATAAGTAATGCCGAACGCTGATGATCATATCGCTGAAGGTCACGCAATTCTCCCCACCCCACTGTCGGGTTTGCAAGTAACGACTTGTCCGGGGCATGGTGTCATAAACCACTATCACGATTGTATATAGCGCGAACAGACTTGGTGCCATTCTCAAGACCGTGTTTCGATGCCAGCCGCGAGTCGTTTCCAAGCCCAGGTGGGCACGCATTTCCTGAAACGTCGTTTCCACGTTCCAGCGACCGCCGTACATCTCAATGACTTCGCTGACAGACATCTTCGTGTCGGTACTGAAGAAGTATTCGTCGCGATGCGTCCCGTCCAGGTCGCGAACGAACACCCACCTAATTGGCACCAGTCCCTTGCCGCTCTTGAACCAGTGACTGGCCCCCGAGACGACTTCGACATTTCTCCAACCGCCACCATACCACCTCACCTTGATTCGCTTACGTATTTGGGTCTGCGAAACTACCTCTTCAGGCGAAGGCAAGGGGGCACCGTTGACGCGTGGTCGACCACATACTTTGCCGATTCGCTGTGGCGGAGGCTCATAGAAATTGGCATCGCGTACAATCTTACTTACCAGCGTTAATCGCTTCCGATGGCGATAGGCAAAGCGAGCCATTTCGTGACTACCGTACGTGTTATCGCCAGCAAAAGCGAATTTTCGCTCGGGAAACCAGTGCATCAAGAGCGAAAGCAGGCCACACATCACTTGTGCCGGTGTTCGATGCCTCCGCCCCTCGTTGCTGTTTGTCTTTTGATCACGATAGAGAGCTAAGAGCAGCGGCAAAGCCATCGGACGACTGGTGTATGGCAGTTCGACCAAGATTGCCAGTACGACCCACTTATGTCCGTACCGATACCAAAGCGAGTGAATTCGCTTGGCCGTTGTCAATCAATAACCCAAACGCGAACCTTCGCCCAGCCTCCCATATTGCCCAGCATGTCGCAATTGCCCTGAGCGTGGGCCGATGCTCTTGGATCCAGATTGGAATAAAATTGCATAGCAATTTCGCACCACCCATAAGGTTTTTAAGGTATGGTTTTTCGTCAGCGTTCGAATATCAGACGCGTGTTGAACCAGTGAGCACTTGATAGCAAGCATTTATGGCTCGATCGATTCGATAATTCACACGCTTCGTTCACCACGACAGGAAGGGCGTAATCTTGTACCCCGATCAGATGGTGATAGCCCGTGATTGTCGTATCAGTTGATTGTTCGTGACAAATGAATCAATGGTTAATAGTACCGTGGGCTGTAAAAATTTCGCACATCGCATTGTTAACAGTTTTCTGAAGCGAAGCGGTTCTTCCGATAACTTAAAACTCATGACGGCCGACGCATGGCAGTTGCGAGTCAGTCTGCGAGGTCGCGTTATGATTCGCAATTGCGGACTTTTGGCTTGATTTGTTTCGAAATATCCCGCCTGTTTATCCTTCCAACTTGCCATTCGGTACTTTAACGGTGAACCCCCCCAAACCTCATCGACAATACGAATTCTACCAACTGGAAGAACGAGTGATGTTCGGTGATGATGGTACTGAAGCGTTTGAAGCGATTCACGGCGACAGCGGTGAAAGCGATGAGCAATTGCTTGCGCGGTTGTTCGGCATTCCGCCAGCAAGCTCGCAGTCGCCACAACCGATCCCATCAGACGTGAAGACCAATCGATCGGGTGACAATGAATGCGCTGCGACGGGTGGAGAAGACCGTGATTCGCAGGACGATCCCGATCAATGGGTCGATTCTTCGGTGTTCGTTCCATTCACTCGAACCGAAGTCGTGTTTGTTGATTCTCGAGTTGACCAAGCAGACGAATTGATCGCCAGTCTGCAAGCAGCTGCAAATCCTGGTGAAGTGATCGATTGGTTCGTTTTCAGGCTGCAGTCAGATCAGGACGGCATTCAACAAATCAGCGACCAGTTATCGCGAATCTCAAACGTTGATGCCGTACACGTCATTAGCCATGGGGACGGCACGGGATTACAGCTCGGATCGACGCACCTGAGTCTCGATTCAGCCTCGGGATATGCAACCGACATTGCCCGCTGGGGCTTGTCGCTGCAAGCTGACGCCGACATCCTGATCTATGGATGCAATTTGGCCAACAGTGAAGATGGCCGCGCGTTGGTCGATTCGATCGCGATGTTGACCGGTGCCGATGTCGCGGCCAG
>DNWZ01000774.1 GCA_003506095.1 Planctomycetaceae bacterium
CCGGCAGCACTCCGCTGGTCGTCGGGCAAACGCTGATTGCCTTGATTGGCGGCCGAAACGGCGCTGGGGTGGTCGCGCTGGATGTCCAGAACGGAAAAACACGTTGGACCGCCAGCGACGAAGAGGCCTCTTACGCGTCGCCGGTGGCAATGCAAATCGACAACCAACCTGCGGTGGTCGCTGTGATGGGACTCAATACCCTCGTGCTCGATCTGGAAAGCGGAAAAATCATGCGAAGTTTTGATTTTGGCCGACGCGGGCCGGTCGTCAACGCCGCCACACCGCTGGTCGATGGGACACGACTGTTCGTCACCGCGTCTTACGGGATCGGTTGCCGCATGGTCGATCTGAAACCCGAAACGCCAACCGACATCTGGCAATCGCGTGATGTGATCAGCAGCCAATACGCGTCGCCGGTTCGCAGTGGCGATTTTCTGTATGCGATCACAGGCCGGCAGGACATCGGCGACGCCGGTCTGTTGTGTGTCCGCTGGGCCGATGGCAAAACGACATGGACACGGCCCGACTTCGGCACCGGCCACTTGATCATCGCCGGCGATCGTGTGCTCGCTCAATTGACCGACGGACGGCTGGACCTGTTTGCCGCAGATCCGACCGACTACAAACGACTGGCCACGACCGATCTGCCACCGGGCAGCTACAAATCGTTGCCAGCGTTTTCGGGTGGCACACTCTTTTGCCGCCGCACGATCTCGTCGACCGAAGGCGAATTGATCGCGCTGCAGTGGTGATCGCAATGCATTGGTGATCACGCCGTCGAAATGCCGGCGTCACCGATCTGCTCCAGGCTGATCTCCGATGCCTCCTGGGCCAAGTTCGCCCAAACCGATTTTTCTTCGAGTCGCGCGTCGCCATTGATCGTTGCGAACGAAACGTCCGCCGCATCGCGTCCCACGCCGATCCGCACTAGCCCGCTGACCAATGACAATCGTGTCGGGTCGAACAGATACCACTGGCCATCGAGAAACGCTTCCATGAACCCATGGAAATCGGGCGGTTGCAGATTGACCGCATAACCAGCGACATATCGCGCCGGGATCCCTACGCCGCGGCAAAGTGTGATCGCCAAGTGGGCATAATCGCGACAAACGCCGGTACGCTGCAGCAANNCGGGCGTGTAATCGAGCTGCTCAAACACCCAATTGCAGATCGCTTGAACGCGACTGTAACCGCGAAACAAATGACCGAATTCCTCATAAGCGAATCTTGCTAATAAATCGCTCTCACAATATCGGCTCGGATTCAAATAAGTCAGCACCTCCGGCGGCATCTCCGCCATCGCCGTCTCACCCACTTCAACGGTCGAAACCACAGTCGGTGCCATCTCCATTCGCGCCCGATAATTGACACGCATCTCACACGGGTCAACGATCACACGATGCAAACAATTGCCTTCCGTGCCCGATTGAAACGATTGAATTTCCAAATAAGGCGAAATGTTCAACTCTTGCGAAACGACCCTTTGATGCTCGGTCGTCGCGCTGGCGATCTGAAACAGAAACACCGTCTGCTGTCGCACTGAATAAAGCATGTCACAACCGATGTCGATCGTTAACACAATGTTTCCTTAGGTTGAAAGCTTATCTGAAAAGTGGGCTTAGGTTATTTGAACAAACTGTCAATCCACTGGTGCGGCATGTTGCTGATCGCATTCTTCAGCGTCTCTGTCCACCAATCGGTCGATTCAGAAAAATCTTCATCATTGAATCGACGAAATGTCGGTCGTTGGTTGTTCACCGCCAAAACCGCAACGTCGATCGGGCCGTCGACATCCGTCACGCTGGTTCGAGTCGCATCGAAGGCGAGCAAAGCGAGTGCCAATGCTTGCCGCAGCGGCGTTTCGTAAGTCAGCAATCGATCGAGAATCGGTTTTCCGTACGGTGTTCGGCCGATGATGAAGTAGGGCAAATCGAGATTCGATTCGATCCAATTCCCTTCGGGATAAACATAATAGAGTTGCGGTTCAGCGTCGCTGGCCAACCGCCCGCCGATGATCGCGTGCGAATTGAAAGCAAGCCCTGACATGTTCAAAGATGGGCCGTCTTCATTACGCACCCGCCGCAGTTGTTCGCCAAATTGGTTTACGACTTGATAAACCTTGTCATAAGCCTCTGGGCGTTGTTCCAGATGTTCGCCCAGATAGGTCAGCGTCTTGTCGCGCACCGATCGCAGACCGCTGGTCATCGTAAACAGCGTTCCCGCCGGATGATCGATCGCCGCAAGCTTGCGTTTGCTCGCTTGCGAAGCGCCGACCACGATCCGCGAATCGGCCAGGCCGATAATCCCTTCGCGGACCTTGATCCCGATACAAAATGTCATGGCCGAAGACCCCTTTTCGGATAGGCTCGAAGTTCGGCAGTAGAGCGATCGATTGGGAGGCTTATAAACGGCTTAATAAGTCTGCTTTCTTCGCCGCGAACTCTTCTTGGGTAATGTAACCCTTGTCGAGCAATCCGCCCAGTTTTTCAAGCGTCTCCAAGATCTGGTCGGTCGCTTGAGGCTGCGGTGCCCCGTGAGGCGGCTGTTGTGTGGAAACATCCGGCGCAGACTGCGGTGACGCTTCTGGGCTGCGGCTTGGCTCAGGCGGCGCAGCTTGGCTTGGTGCGACTCCGTTTCGACTGACCACCGGCAGGCTGGCGAGGTTGACCGTACCGAATTGGCTGGAGAACGTGATCGAGCTGCCGCCACTTTGTTGCTGTGAAAATCCGCCAATGTTGTGGTTCAGTGTGTCGTAAACCCAAACATCGCCACCCGTCTTTACCGCCAAACGGTTGGCACCGGCGAAATAGGCGTAGCGAGTGCTGTTTTGCGATCCCGTCGCACTGGGCGAACCGAGCTCCTGTGGCCACCAGTTTGCCTCGGGATCGGGTGCAAACAACGACGAAGATGATTGCCCACCGCCGGTCGATTGCGACTGGGCGTTGTAGCCCTGTGAACCGCCGCCGCCTTGGCTCTGTGACTGGAACGAGCCGCTGGGCGTGAACATTTGGTCGTTGGCGAGCGAGTTTGAAATGTCGCTGCAAATGTTATCGACGCGCGATTTCAGGTGTGAATTGAACAAGTCGCTGACCATCGTCATGCCGCCCCGCATCCACTGGCCCGAGCCACCGAACTCGGGGTGAGAAAACTGAGCCATGGTGCCGTTGCCGTTGTAGACAGCGATCAACATATGCGTCGCCGCATCGGTCGAAACGCCATGCCGCTGCGACAGGTCGTGAACGAGCTGGTTACCAGCGGAAGAAAGGTTTGGCACGTTTTCGTATTCAATAAGTGGGTGGGAGCTGTTGTTTCAGCCGCAGGCAAACCGAGATACTGCGGGAATTGACCACAATAAAACGTAAGGCGTTCGAGCGGGCAAACGAAGTGCCGAAATAAGACGGCAAGGCCAAATGTTCGTCGTAGTACAAGCGGGCTAGGACAAAACGTGTGGACCGAACAGGGATATGTCCGATTGAGCCTAGAGCATGATGGGCCGAATTGGAAGACGTCACCGGGGTTTACAAAACGCACCTGAAGATCAATTTGCTGGTGCAGTCAGAATGTCGCCTCCCGAAAGCGATTGCTCCACGGTCAGCGGAATAGTAGAGAATAAGTCGTCGGATCGCTTTACGCTGAACAACCAGAAGCTGAATATATAAGGGTGTCGATACGCAAAAAATCGAAGCCACTTCAACCTAATGACTTCAAGACGACCGAGGAGCACGAACGAGCGCCAGCGCGGATTGGAATTGTTTACGGCGAAGCCAGGCACCCCATCCAGTTACGAACTTGAACCGTTGCTGCTCGTCAAACTGTCTCCTGCGATGCGCCAGGCCGCCAAGGCTCTCCAGAATCGGTGATCGGAATGCTGTTTATCGCACACGGGCTTGCCGCTGTTCCACGACTTGGGCAAATCTGAGTACACTCGGGCGTTAGGAATGGCTTCACCCCCCGTCTGCGGGGAATCTTGATTGGGACATCATCTGGTTACGGTTAATGAGCAAACAGAACCTCTCCTCGTTCATTTGGTCGGTCGCAGACCTGCTTCGCGGCGATTACAAGCAATCCGAATACGGTCGAGTCATCCTCCCGTTCACCGTGTTGCGACGGCTGGACTGCGTCCTGGAACCGACGAAAGACGCGATTCTGAAGGAAAAGGAGAAACGCGAAGCAGCGGGAATCAACCCCGAGCCGTTCCTGCTGAAGAAATCGGGCCAACACTTCTACAACACGTCGCCGCTGGACATGCGGAAACTGCTGGGCGACCAGGACAACATCGCCGAAAACCTGTTCTCGTACAT
>DNWZ01000522.1 GCA_003506095.1 Planctomycetaceae bacterium
AAAGCCCTGGCAAGATGATCCTGTTTCAAGGACGGACGTTTAAGTCTTACCGAGGGATGGGATCGATCGGCGCGATGGTGCAAGGAAGCAGCGATCGGTATCGGCAAAAGGGGACTTCGGCGGGCAAATTGGTCCCCGAGGGAGTCGAAGGCCGGGTGCCTTTCAAAGGTCCGCTCAGCGATTACGTCTACCAATTGGTCGGCGGGTTGCGGGCGGGGATGGGATATTTAGGAACCAAGACGATCGACAGCTTGCGTCGTGACGCACAGTTTGTCCTCGTCAGCGCGGCGACGGTGAGGGAGAACCACCCGCATGATATCGCAATCACGCAAGAAGCACCGAATTACAGCCCGGAGGTCCACTCGGGCGATTCGAATTAGTCTCGCTATCCTGGTTTCGCTTGGAACCGGCGTCGACCTTCGTCGATCCGCTGGAGCTGACGACTTCCATTCGGTTGCTCGCACAACCAGTTCCTTCCAACCGGCTGACGGAAGTCTAAAGCCGGTGCCGAAGTTCGCTGGGTCGAGTGTCCGCGATCCCCAGCGGGCCATCGCGACGAAAACCAATCCATCGTCACAGTCTTTGCAATGGCGAACGAGTCCCGTGGTCGCGCCACCGACTCAACCCGCCTCAGACAGCCAGGCTAAGGTGGCAAGTCGCTCGGCGCAATCCATTGCCGCACAGAATCAGCCAGCCCCGGAGGAGCAGGCTCCAACGCAGCACAGTCAGCGAGCGTTGCCGACTGCGGTCGTCATCGCCGCCGCGGCTCCGTCGCTTGACCAACCCGCTATTCGTCCCGCCGGCTTGCACTCACCGGGCAATGTTTCCGCCAACCAGGTTCGCGGAACCGTTCGCCAAACACAGTTTCAGCTTCCAAGCGGTGCGGCAGCGCCCCAGCCGATTCCGGACGCGTTGCAGACACCACCAGCGACCGATTCGCCGCTGCCTGATTTCTTTACCGATCCTTTTGGCGACCAGCCCGCACAGAGGCAACCCAACGCAGATCCGGCAGCGCCTGCGCTGCCGCCTGCCGCAGCGCCGCCTGCGATGGCGCCGCAGATTCAATTACCGGAGTTGCCGCCCGCGGTGATTGAAACGCCGGAGACAACCAACGAACTGCGCCAGCCGACTCAACCGCTGCCACAGCCCGCTGTGCCACAGCCTGTGCCGATCGTCCCTGAGGTCAGCGAAGAGGCGATGGAATTGCAGCCGGCACCACCAGCCCAAGTGCCTCCGCGCCGCGAAATCGAAGATTTTCAAATGCCGCGTCGTGACGAAGATCGCCGACCGCCCAGCCAACTTGGCGCCGGCAGCGAAGATATCTCGCTCGTTCGCCCCGTAGCTTATTCCTGTGACGATTTCCGCCGTAGCATCGCCGATGCAACGATCCAGAAAGTGTCGCTGGATATTTCGCCGCCGTTCCGACCTGATGTGATCGAATACGACGAGTTTCAAAAGATGAAACAGCGATTTGATGATCAGCAGGAAGTGCGAGATTGGCAATCGATCGATGGGCGCAAGCTTGGTCGAGGGCGTTTGCGAGATCTTGCTTATGAGAAAGTGATCATTGAGACCGAGTTCGGTACGACTGAAGAATTGCCGGTAATGAGAATCAGCGAAGCCGACCTCGCCTATGTTTCCGCTCAGTGGGGTTTGCCGAAAGAGTGTTTGATTGATCAACCACAATTCCAGCCGCGTCAGTGGGAACCATCCAAAATCACTTGGAAGGCGTCCAATCTGATTCACAAGCCGTTGTACTTTGAAGAAGTGAACCTGGAACGATATGGCCACACCGCAGGTCCAATTCTGCAGCCGGTCGTTTCGTCAGCTCACTTCTTCGCGAATATCGCGGTGTTGCCATACAAGATGGGTGTCCACTTGCCCAACGAATGCCAATACGCATTGGGTTATTATCGCCCCGGCGATTGTGCCCCGTGGATCACGCAACCTGTACCGCTCAGCCTGCGAGGTGCCTTGTTCCAAGCCGGTGCTGTCGCCGGAGCCGTTGCGCTGATTCCTTAGAACCAAAGTAGCAGGCACTCGCCGAGTGCCGTCGGCGAATTAGGTTACGGCACACGGCGTGTGCCTGCTCCTTTGATTCACCGCGAAAACCTTACCCTTATTCGGTTTGCGATTCTTTCGCAATCCACTGGACCGCATCGGCGATAACGAATCCATCAGCCTCTTTATTGGTGATCTCGACCGTGAACTCCTTGTCCGCGGTGAACTCATAAGTTCCCACTGACTCAAACAAGCGATCGATCGAAGGCTGTTTTCGCTGATTCAACTTCACCATCGTATCGCCACCGGCATGCGAGATCGTGACCGGCACATTGGTCGCACGATTGGCATTCGCACCATAAGCGATTCGCACTTCATACATCCCCGGTTTCTCAAATCGCGTGGAGAACCGAATCGATTGGTTCCCCTTTTCGGTGTCCGAGTCGTGGCGATAGTGGACGCCCACGTAAGGCGAGACCGTGGTTCCGACCGATTCAAAACCGATCCGCTTCGCCTTTTCGTCATCGACAACGATCCCCGGCAAGCTTTCCGGCTTGATCTCCTCACCACGCGGCACGGCCTTTGGCCCCGTCCACTTCAGCACCTGTTTGTCGGCTAGCAATCGCTCGCCCAACTTAGCACTATCAATCCGCTGGACCATTGCTTTTTCGTCGATCGCATGGGCCGCAGCAGTCGCGGCCGATTGACCCAAAACCATAAAAACCGGTTCCATACGGATCGAACCGAATGCCATATGTGTCGCCGACAGGCATACCGGCACTAACAGATTTCCACACTGTCCTTCCTTGGGCACGATCGACTTGTAATCGATCGGGAACGGCGAAAAACCGCCGACCTGAACGTCACCCTCATTTCGTGCCGTGCCATTGGCGGTGACGAATCGTTGCACGTGATGCGAATCCATCGTATAAGCCGCCATCCCGACCGGCACATCTGCCATCTCGCGGCCCTGGCAATGGTGTTGCGTCATCACATAATCGCTGACCATTCGACGCGCCTCGCGAATATACAATTGTTCTTGCCATCCGTTGCCCTCGATAAACTCATCTTTACACATCCCCCAACGCGACACCGCATTGCGAACATTTTCAGGCATTCGGGGATGGTTGGCCAGCGTCCACATCAAGCCTTGTTGATACTTCAGATGCTGAGCGACGATTTCTGCTCGGCGTTCGTAACTCGCCTCGGGGTAATCATAGTTTTGGCCGATAAAGTCGGTCGATACGCCGAAGTTATTGTTCGTGTCGGTTTTGCGATTGGGCATCGCGCCGATCGATAGCGGCACACGGCGTTCACCGGCTTCAAAGTTTCGCAGCAGCAGTTCGTACCACATCGGATCGTAGCCTTCCGGTTTATGGAACGCGATCCGATTTTCTGGATGATCGGTCATGCACATCCGAAAACAGTAAGCTTGAACCCTTTTGTCGCCGGTGCCATCGGCAAGCGGTGGGTTTGAGTCGATGAACGGCAGAAGGCCACTTTCGGGTTTGCCAGGTGTGATATACGGATCCACACCATCGACGATTTGATGATGCACGGCGCGAGCCGTTTGCACGCCGCTGAGCGTTTCGCCGTACTTGCTGTTGTCTTCGCGGCCGATCGTGTAATCGACTTTGGCTGACGCCATCAAGTCGCCTTCGTAAGTCGCGTCGATAAACATTTTGGCGGCGAAGGTTTTGCCAGACTCCATTCGAATCGCAATGATCCGCCAGGGAATGGAACGTGTCATCGCAACGCCAGCGTTACGATCAAGCCGCTCGCCATAGACGACCGGAATTTTACATTTGTCGATCCAGCCTTGATAGATTTTCAGTGCGGCGCTCGGTTCAAAGGTCCACATGGCATCTTCGCCTGCTGACGTTTTTGATTGGCCCTCGGAACGGTATTGATCTTTGGTTTGCCAAGTCCACGCTTCGGGATTTTCATAATAGCCTCTTACGGCTTGATAGAATTCTCGTGCGATGCCGCCGACAACCGACTTGTTGCCGATATCGGTTTGCCCGAGTCCGCCAGTGGTCAAGCCGCCGACCCGCTGTGTCGGTTCGATCACCAACACGGACTTGCCCATTCGTGTGGCTTGAACCGCTGCGGCGATCCCGCCCGACGTGCCACCATAAACGACAATGTCATAAGTGGCTGGCGACGCATCACTTGGTTGTGCTTTATCGCCTGTTGCGTCTTGTGCGGTTACCACGCCGGATCCGATCACCAGAAATGCCATCGAGGATACAACGCAAAGGAATTTCTGAAGTCGACTGAATGCTTGTTGGTTCATTGATTAAGAACTTCGAGAAGGAGTAAGCAACCGCGTAGTGGGTTGCGATTGAGCTGGTGAAACAGGAGTATTGTGGCCGACGCACCCTCAGTTTACTGCTTCTTGAGCGATCCTTCATCACGGGTGCAGTCGCTCATTCGCCGCCGCTGTGCAGCGTCCTATGTCGCCCGGTAGTAAAGGGCTCGCGCCGTGCCCATCTGCTGTTACATTACACACCACAAGGTCGAAATCATGGCGACGCAGAAACCGCATCGCCCAGCCTTGCCCTTGATTTCCTGCCCCCGAATTACGCAACTCAATATGCCCCCCGAATCTGCCTTCCCAATCCCGCTGGCCGACCGCCTGAAGTCGGTGGGAATCATTGCCGTGCTTGTGATCGACGACGCTGCAGACGCTGTTCCCGTGGCGTCCACACTGCTCGAAGGTGGCATCGGTGCGATCGAACTGACGTTGAGAACCGATTCGGCAATCGAAAGTGTTCGACGGATTCGTGCCGAGGTACCTGAGATGATCGTCGGAGTCGGAACGATCCTGACGCCTGGTCAAGTCGATGAAGTTGTCGCAGCGGGCGCCGCGTTTGGCGTTGCGCCGGGTATGAACCCGTCGACGGTGGCTGCGGCCAAAGCAGCCGGGTTGCCTTTCGCCCCTGGGGTTTGCACCCCCACGGATATCGAACTAGCGATCGCCGCAGGGTGTCGAATGCTGAAGTTTTTTCCTTGTGAGCCGTCGGGTGGATTAAAGTTTCTGCAAAGCATTGCCGCGCCGTTTGAGCATTTGGGCGTGAAGTTCATTCCGCTGGGAGGCATCGATACCACCAATGCAGACACTTATCTGGCGGATCCGTTGATTCATGCGATTGGTGGATCGTGGCTGGCGCCGCGACAGACGATCCGTACAAAGAATTGGACCCTGATTCGCGAATGTGCCAGCCGGGCCAATCAGATGCTGAAACGAGTTCGCAAACAAGCGTTGCTTGATGAGGCGGCGCGATGAAGCGGATTGTTGCAATGGGCGAAATCATGGGGCGATTTTCGCCGCCTGGGTATCAGAGGTTTGGGCAATGCATGCCCGGGTCGTTAGATATTCTGTTCGCAGGCGCGGAAGCTTCGGTGGCAATGTCGATCGCTCATTTGGGCGGTGACGCGGCGTTTGTGACCGCGCTGCCGGATCATTCAATCGCTGACGCGTGTATCGCAGCGGTACGAGCGGTCGGTGTCGACACGCGTCACATCGTGCGCACACGCGATGGTCGTCTTGGTTTGTATTTTCTCGAAGCCGGAGTGAACCAGCGACCGGGCAAGGTGATTTATGATCGCGAAGGGTCGTCAATCGCGATCACTCCACCGCAAGCTTACGATTGGGACGCGATTCTTGAGGGTGCCGATTGGTTGGTCATCTCGGGAATCACACCCGCGATCTCACGCAACGGACTGGACGTTGCGATGGCTGCGGTGGACGCTGCGACAAAGCATCGTGTTCGCGTGTTATGTGATTTCAACTACCGGGGAAAACTCTGGCATTGGTCACCACCGACACCACCGAGAAAATTGGCGATCGAGTCGATCCGTCTGTTACTGCCAAAGGTTGATCTTTTAATTGCCGGTACGGATGAAATACTAGAATTGATTGGTGATGAAAAAATATCAGAATCGCATCATCATGAGATAGCACCCGAAACATCCTTTGCCGAAGCGGCGACCAACCTTAGTACGCGATTCCCCAACCTAGCCCAGATCGCCTCGACCTATCGTCGAACCGCATCGGCGTCGCGACACGAGCTAGGCGGAATGCTCTGGGGCAGATCGACGGATTCGCAACCTCCTGACCAAGTTCACTGGGCTCCGGAATTGCGTGATGATGCGACCGCGAATCAGACCTACGCGATCGAACACGTGGTCGACCGCATCGGCACCGGCGATGCGTTCACAGCTGGGTTGCTGTTCGCATTAACAACGCCCGAACTGTCCGATCCCAAGCGAGCGATCGCTTTTGCCACAGCCGCGTTTTGTTTATCGCATTCGATCGCCGGTGATTTCAACTTTACCAATCGGCAAGAGATCGAAGAACTGCTCGCTGGCGATTCCTCGGGGCGAGTGCAACGTTAATCGTGGCTGACCTGCGAGGCGAGCCAAGTCGAAGCCCCGCTAAAAGCGACCTGGCCCAACAAGAACAGAAGTTCTTTCGGATGCTTTGACGCTGGACAACTTTCTTGGCGTTTCGTTTTGCGCCGCATACACAATTTCGCGGTTTGCGTTAACTTGATGTTCGTGACCGTGGGCCAATTGCCTGCGATGAGATTTGAGCCACTTTGGGAGTTTCGTTTGTGAAGATCGCATACTTCGACTGCTTTAGCGGGATCAGCGGCGATATGGTGTTGGGCGCGCTGATCGACCTTGGCGTGCCGGTCGACGTGATTCAAGCCGGGATCGATTCGATGGGGCTTTCGCATGTGAAAATCACCGGCGAAGTGGTCAAGAAGTCGGGTTTCCGCGCCGTGAAGGTTCACATCGAACATCCGCCCGAACACGCGCATCGGCATCTGCACCATATCGAAGCGATGATCGATCAAGGCGAGGCTTTGACTCCAGCGGCACGCGCGCTGGCGCGGAAAATCTTCCTGCTGATCGGTCAAGCCGAAGCAAAGATGCACAATACGACGATCCAAAAGGTGCACTTCCACGAAGTCGGTGCGATCGATTCGATTGCTGATATCGTCGGCGCCGCGATCGGTTTCGATTATTTGGGAATCGAGCGGTTTGAGGCATCGCCGGTGCCGACCGGGTGCGGCAGCGTAAAGATCGCTCACGGGTTGGTTTCGATTCCTGCCCCGGCGACCGCAGAGTTGTTGTGCGGTGTGCCGATCGCCGCGTGTAATATCGAAAAGGAGCTGACAACGCCGACCGGGGCTGCGATCCTGAAGGCGACGGTCAGCCGATTTGGGGCGCTGCCGTCGATGCAGTTGGACGCGGTCGGCTACGGGGCGGGAACGATCGATTTGCCGGGGCAAGCGAACGTGTTGCGGATTGCGGTTGGCCAAATCGACGACGATGCGTCAGGCCACGCTGCGGATTTCCCGAGTGAGTTTGATCGTGTGGTGGTGATCGAAACGAATATTGATGATTCGCCGGCGGAGGACATCGCGGCGTGTGTGGCGAAGTTGTATGCCAACGGGGCGCTGGACGTTTATCAAACGCCTTGCGTGATGAAGAAGGGACGCAGCGGTGTGCAATTGACGGTGATCGCGTCACCATCGTCGTCATCGATGCTGCAGCAAATCGTGTTGACCGATACGTCAACGATCGGAGTCCGCCGCTATGGGGCCGATCGACGAAAACTGATTCGTCATGCTATTTCATTACAAACGCCTTATGGCGAATTGCGAGCCAAGGCGGTGGATATCGGTGGTGGCAAACAACGCATGATGGTCGAATACGACGACGCTCAAGACGCGGCCAGTAAGTGGAATATCAGCATGACGGAAGTTCGCCAAGCCGCTGCGGTTGCTTGGGCTGCGCGAACGATGCAAGTTGAGTGAGCTTATTGGAAGCGCGAGTTTGAAGCTTGCTGATGTCGAAATTGACTCTCGTTCACTCGCCCCACGAATTTTCGGTCAATCAAAACCGCTGCCCCCCGTCAGATCGCTCTTCAGTCGACGTCGCTGAATCGGCTACCATGCCAGCATCCTTTCTTGCCCACGGTCCCCACGCTCGGAT
>DNWZ01000610.1 GCA_003506095.1 Planctomycetaceae bacterium
TCGGTTCGCATCACGCACCGCAAGTTAAGTGCGTCGCGTCCCTGGCGATCTTGAACGATGATCAACTCACCGTCGACCAACTTTCCGCGAGTTTTGGTCAATACCTCCCATACACCGGTTTGCTCATCGGCGGCCAAAAACAGTCCCTGCCAACGCCCGCGAGTCTGCGCTCGATAGCCGACCAGTTTTGCCGGCACCACGCGACTGTTATTCAAAACCACGGCGTCGCCGGCATGAATGTAATCGGGCAGGTCGCGAACGTGTGCGTGATCGATCTCGCCGGTCTTGCGATCGACCAGCATTAACTTTGCGTCAGTCCGATTCGGCAAAGGGTGCTGGGCGATTTGTTCCCGCGGAAGTTCGAAGTCATAGTCGTCCATCTCGCTCATTGCGAACCACCATCCTGGGCAACGATGACCTTCGTACCAAGCAGTTCGATCGCGTCGCCTGGGAAAAGTTTCCTTCGCCGTCGCGTTTCCCAAACTCCATTGACCATGACTTCGCCCGATTGGATCAGCATCTTTGCTTGGCCACCGGTACCGACTAAGCCAAGCGTTTTTATGAAATCATTTAATGTGATCGGCTGGGTCTTATCCGCCGCCGTGTCATGAGATTCTGAATCAGCGTCATCGCCAGATCCGGGTGCGTCGACTTGATCAGCCAAGTTAATTCTTCTTTGTATTATCGAAACAGGTAAAAACGGGACTGACCCGGGGGCGGATCATCATTGTGGCGGCGGTGGCAATTGCAAAGGTGACGGTGTCTCGGTCAACGATGCGAAGTATTGTTTCAACAACGCGTGCGTCGATTGAAACTCTGGACGAACGGCAAGCGATTGGAATTGAGGATTTGTTGCGACGGCGTTAAAGCGATCGACAACCGGTTGCAGTGCCTGGGCAGTCGGATGCCCCGTGTGATTAAAAATCTCTGCCGGCATTGCCAAATGCGCTCGCCACTGGTCGTCCAACAGTTCGTACATCGACAAAGCCGCTTGTGCCAGATGCCGTTGTTGGTTTTCGGCGTTCTTGGTAGCCAATTCGGGCGCGACCGGCGGTCGCATCAGTTCTGGCGTTGCCACAATCCCGGCATTGTTCGCCAAGGAAGCAACCAGCGCGGTCAATTGCTGTGCCGACTCTGGCACAACCACTTCCTGGTTTGGCCCAATCCTGGGATAGAAAGTTGAAGTGGCCAGGCCGTCCACCTGAATCATCGATCCATCCAAGGCAACACCAGCGAACAATCCTCGGCTTCGCGAGTAAGAAAGGATTTCAGCGTTCAGCGTTCGATCGGTCGCTGCGCTAGCTTGTCGGCCGACGGGACCAGCGGCCGCTGCGGCGTCGGCACCGATGGTGAACTTCCCAGCCATGATTCCGTCGACACTTCGTCGCGAACGAAACACCAAAACAACGTCCGTCGATTGCACGCCGGCTTGCCAACCGATATTGCCGCCGGTCAGCGTGATAAAAACCGGCGCGTGCCATAAACCGGATTGCTCGCGAACCAGCAAGACACCGCGACCGTGTCTTGCGCCGACGACAAAACCGCCGCGAATCACATTAGGAATGATTGCCACCCCCTGAGCATCAGCCAACATCGACGTCGGGATGCCCGACAGCGGAATTGCCATGATCTCGTTCAACACCGTGATCGACGAGCGAACGACCGCTTCCTGGCGACTTTGATCGACGGCAGGGAAGCCCTGGGCGTTTGCAACTGTCGACAAAATGGAGACGAACGCAAAAGAAAGAAGAGCGATAACCGAATGAATCGCCTCAGTCCCAATGGCGGATCGATCGTTTCTGACTCTGACCAAGGACGCTGTTTCTGATTTTTTACCGATCGACATTTTCGACACTCCTTTGGATTGGACTTTTTCGCCGCCGGGTGAAAAGCTGCTGAACCGATCAGCAACACGCAACTTCAATCACCAGCAATCTCGCCCAAGGCTGGACAACCGAATCATTCTAGCGGTCGGCGGCAAATCGATTCACCCCCTGGCGCTTTTCGAAAGGCCGATCGGGATAGGACTTGGACCAACGCATTCGTAAACCGACTCCAGTTCCTCCGCGGGATGGAGTAGACTGCAGGGGTTGGAATCGCAGCGGAAAGTAAACCCGCTGCGACGTTCTCTTTCCTGCTAGGTTCTGTTTAAAAAAGGGGCTCACAAAGGGTCAGCCCCCTTTTCAAAGAAGGTCTAGCAATCCCCACCTGCTGAGACTGCTGCCATGACTTTTCGACTATCCGCGTTCACGTTTACTCTTTCGCTGTTTTCACTTTCTTTATCCAACGTTCAAGCCGAGAATTGGCCTCAGTGGCGTGGCCCCCGTAATGACGGTGTGTCAGTCGAAAACGCCGTGCCGACTCAGTGGTCCAAAACTCAGAACGTCGCTTGGCGGGCCGAAATGCCGGGCCAAGGCGGCGCAACACCGATTGTCTGGGACGATCGCTTGTTCGTGACATCGGCTGACGGCGATGATTTATTATTGATCAGCCTGGACGCAAAATCAGGTAAAGAAATCTGGCGGCAAAAAGTCACTAGCGGAAATATCGACGCGCGAGCTGGCGAAGGAAACTCCGCTTCGCCGACCCCTTCCACCGACGGCAAACACGTTTGGGTCTTTTTCTCCAACGGCGTGCTGGCTTGCTATTCCTTCGACGGTAAAGAAGTTTGGAAGATTGATACAAACGAGCGTTTTGGAAAGATCGACATCCAATTCGGAATGACTTCGACGCCTGCGCTCGACGGCGACCACCTTTATCTGCAACTGATTCACGGAGCGATGCGACGCGATGACAACACTCGCACCGGCAAAGTGATCAAGCTGGAAAAGTTAACTGGAAAAACGGTGTGGGAAGTCGACCGTGTGACCGATGCTGATTTCGAATGCAAACACAGCTATGCTTCGCCGTTCGTCTATTCATCAAGCGATGCACGTTTCTTGGTTGCCCACGGAGCTGATTGCACAACAGGCCATTCGCTGGAAACCGGCGAAGAACTGTGGCGTTTGACCGAACTCAATGGGCCGTCGCATGTCAACAGCCAGCAGCATGATGCGACATTCCGCTTTGTCTCATCGCCGGCCACTGCCGATGGTGTCATCATCGTTCCAACTGCTAAGGCCGGACCAACGGTTGCCATCAATGTGAATGATAAGTTGCGTGGTCGCGTGACCGGCCAAAGCGATGCCACACGATGGTTTGTAGCGCAGACACCGGATGTATCGATCCCGCTGATTCACGACGGTTTGGTTTATCTATTGCACAAAGATGGCAAACTGCAGTGCTTGGACTTAGAAACGGGCAAAGAGATTTATTTCGAGAGGACGCATTCGGTCCAGCACCGCGTCAGCCCACTGTACGCCAATGGTCATATCTATTTTTGTGCAAAAGACGGCGTCTGCAGCGTCGTCAAAGCAGGCAGCAAGTTCGAATTGGTCGCATCGAATGATTTGGGCGAACCGATCACAGCGTCTCCCATCGTCGCCAACGGCACGCTTTACATTCGCACTTATGATGCCGTGTATGCAATCCGATAAGGTTTCAGATGGCGACAGCGGCTTCGTCGCTTTAGGCGGATGGAGATTTTAAGGCCGCCTAAAGGTACGACTACAAATAAAAAGGGGAAGTGCGAATGTCGCACTTCCCCTTTCTTATGATTGTCGTCCAAGAATCGCAACCGGAAGCGTTTCAACCGACCAGCGAAACATTAGTTCAACAGTTGCTTGACTTCTTTCATGATGGCCGCGACATCGACGCTGTCAGCAGCGAAGGAGTGAGTTGCGACAACTTGGCTTTCGTTGGCAATCACGACAGTGACTTCAGCGTTGGGGTCGAGGCGATAGTTTGCAGGACCATTTTCGCTGTCAGCGGCAACAGCGACAGGAACCATTTTGGACATCGAGCCTTCAGCGATTTGCTTGGCCGATTCCTTCAGCGACGACTGATCGCTGCCCATCACGGTCACAAAACCTTTCAATTGGGCATCGGTGTTCTCAGCCACAGCCTTATCAAGTTGCGACACCAATTGTGTAACCTTGTCGCCAGCTTTGCGAGTGAAAACCATCACCATGGGGCGCTGACCATACTTGCAACGGTAGCAAAGTTCTTGGCCACTCTTCACACCGTCTTCAGGTGCACCAGCAACCTTCGTTACATAAAACGCACCAATCGAATCGCCTTGCTTCAGACCAACCGTGGCGGTATCCGCAGCGACAGCAACACTTGCAACCAAAGCAGCCGTCAAAACACTGCCCAAAAACAGACGTGACATTCGATGTCTCCAATACAGAGGGGGGAAGGACGTGATCGTTATCCGAATCCGCATTATCAGCTAACCGATACCCCGGGGCAAGCGTTCAAATGTCCAATGCCACGGAAAATCACCAATCATTAACAATGGGCAGTATCGGCAGAATATGCCGACCTAGCGTCCTCTCGCCTCGACTAAGACGTTGAATGCTTTCAAATACTGAAGGACCACATCGGCGTTGACCTCTTTCCAACCTGCCGTTTTGTGACGCAATACCGCCAGCTTTAACAGTTCGACTGCATCGGCCAAATCATTGGGTAGTTCCGGCAATCCGGCGAACGGCTGGACTAGCGGTGGCGGCGTTTCGGACTGGTCGTCCCTAGCCGGTTGGCCGGGGGCCGCGTTTTGATGAAAGTCGTCGCTTAAGCGGCTCAACGATTCTTCGTCACCGAAATCGGGCCCTTCGACTGCTGGCCCAGAGCCGATCGCACCGGGTCCGTCGCCGTATTCTTTGGTTGATCCGCCGCCTTGGCCAGGCTGAGTAAACTCCTTGCTGCGCCCGCTGTCGCTCGCTTCGCCGACCATCGTTTCGTCAAAATCTTCGTCAAGTTCGCCTGCTTCCGCGTCCGAGGTCGAGAGCGAATCCGAGGCGTCACCTCCGGTCGCTTCCCACCGTTGGGTCCGCATCTGCGAAACGCTCCAGCCGCTCTGCACAGCCCCTTCCAGCCACAACGGAGCGTCGTCCCAGTCCAACGCGACCAAGAAGTGGGTCCAGTACAACCCTTGATAGGTTTCGTAACTGGCACCGAAAACGTCGTAAACGCGTCGTAAACGACCGACATGCGACGCGGTCACGCCGCCAACGCGTTTCGCCCAAGCTTCGTCGGAAAACTCCGTCACCGCCGCTCCAGCGTCGATCAGCGTTCCACGCCACTGCGAAATGATCCGACCTTTTTCCCAGTTCGTGCTGCTGATCAATCGATTCCAGCGACCGACGAACGGATCGGCAATCGATTCGCAAACGCTCGTCGCGCCAGTTTCCAGCGCGACGGATTCAACCGATTCATCGCCAGTTGTCGATTGCGTTGCATCCCAAGCCTGCTGGGCCACCTGCCACTCTTCGTCCCCAGCGGTTTCGTCTGCGATTGAATCATGCGTCAGTGAAGCGTCAGATTCCGCCACAGTATCGTTGATTTCGTCGCCGTCGATCGACGCCGCACCCATCATGGGATCGGCATCATCATCAGGCGGTACGACATTTGGCGTTTGGGTCGCCAAACGATCGCCGGCCGGCGAGGAATCGGAATCGACATCGAGCGGTGAGGTGTAGTTTTCGTCGCGAACCATGCGGTATCTGGCTATCGAAAAGGAGGAAAGAAGTTGCAAAAGTCCGATCGGGCCGGCGCAGGCAAATCCGTCGCCGGTTTTGCGATCCGCGTCACGCTTGGGACAGATACAACGCTAACCGGCGAGGGCGTCTGCGGGAAAGAGCCGCGAGCGAAAACGGCTGACAGTGCCTAAAAATCGATGCCGAAAGCGCTGAACAGGTAATCCGTATCGGTGGAAAAGATCTTGATGCGGAAACAAAAAAACCGGCCTGCAGAATCGCTCCTGCAGACCGGCTTTTTTTTAAGCCTCGACTGTGCGGCGGCAAAACGGAGCCGCTGGGAGAAACGCGGAGATCTCGGCGTGCTTCTGCACTAGCCTTTTTGTGGATCTCAGCGAACCCGAAATATGGTCCCTCTGCCGGAATTACAGTCGAAGCAAAGTGTGGGTTTATTCAACCCCACTGAACTCATTTTAGCCCAGTGTTCTCTCGTAGCAAAGTAGTTCGGCACCGGGACAGGCCAAGATGAGCCAAATCGCCAAAGTTCATCAGCCCAGCAGTTTTCACGCGTGAAGCTGACACTTCGCCGGTTCACCGGCATTAAAACCATCAAATCAAGCCGCATCAGCGGACTTCGGTTCAGCCGCCTTTTCTTCAGCCGCCTTTGCTTCTGGAGCTTTTTCCTCCGCAACCTTTGCTTCTGGGGCATTAGGCTCCGCTGGCTTATCTTCCTTGGGTTTATCTTCTTGGGGTTTACCAGCGTCCTGGGGCTTTGGTGCCGCTTCGGCTACCTTGGGTTCCGGCTTTTTGGCCGGAGGGGCCAATTCGCCAGTCCCTTCTACGGGGAAGCTTGCCGAAGGTGCCAGTCCGCGATCGATAATCCAAATGTTGCGAAATCGAACCGGATCGGTGTGATTTTGCAGCTTCGTGGGCATCAGCGTGGGCGTCTCATCTTGGCCAGCCCCAGTCTTATTTTCCAGTTCAACGTCGTTTTGGACAATCACGCCGTTGAGCCAAGATGTGATGCGAGCGTTGCGAATTTTGCTTCCATCAGCCGCCCAACGTGGTGCTGTAAACCGGATGTCGTAGGTTTGCCATACCAGTGGCGGAAAAGCCATATTCACTTGTGGGGCACGGTATCGATACAACGCGCCTGCTCCATTAAAAACCGGGCTCAGGCCAAACGAATCGAGAATCTGACACTCATAGCGGCCGTGAATGTAGACGCCACTGTTGCCGCGGCCTTGATCACGCGCTTCGGGCATGTACGGCAAACGAAACTCTAAATGCAAATCAAAGTCTTGATGCATCGGCTTGAAGTCGGTCCCTTCGACCAGTAATCCATCCTCGGTCATTTGGCCATTGACGAATTGATCCGTATCGCTGCCATCAAATAAGACGATCGCACCTTCGGGGGCTTTGGCGGCCAGTGTCGGACTGCGACGAACGACGCGATCGAGCTTTCCTAGCTTATCGCCGCTGCGGCTGACCAGCGTGCAATGATCTCGCTCGGCAAACACGGCCCATGGGCCTCCCGAGAGAATCAGAAAATCGCCAGACAGTCGTCCGATCATCCGCGTCGCTTCGGGCTTGTGTTTTTCCTGGCCTGGCAGTCCCCCTGCATAGGAAATCGCTTCGAAATCGCCCTTACCCAGTGGCCGAATCTGCAGGCCGATCGTCTCCGTTTTCCCCTCGCCGAATGACACATCACCCGCAAACTCACCCATCAGCAAATAACTGGGGTCGTCCTTGGGCGGTTCGAGATGAATGGGACCGCGTGGCCCGTTTTCAGCGGCGGCAAGACCGCCGCCCAGCATACTGGCAATTGCCGCAATCGGAAACAAAAAAGTGCGAATCGACCGAGAAGACATGGCAGGAAGACCTGAGGAGGCGGAAGTAAACGTAGCATCTGCGTTGGTGCCAACGCAGAACCGAACCACACGGCCAGTTTAGTTGCTGCATCTTTCGAAATACACCGCCACGAAGAGACTTCGAACGTGATTTCAAAAAACCCAAATCGTCGGGGCGTTATTCAGCGACAATCAATGCCCCGGTGGTACAAACGCGGCGTTTGCGTGACCGGTTGCCGTCCGGTCGCGATCATTTTGCAGAAGAGGCGTCCGTTGATTCACAAAAAAGAAAGTGAAATTTCGTACAGACGCCACATCGCGTTGGGGTTGCGTTTTGGAGAGACAATTGGATAGCGTCGCGTACCCCCCGGGAATGAATCCCTCCACAAGGTTTTAGTTTGTTAAATCAAGATGAAGAACTACATTCGCCTCTTTGTATCTACCCTATTGGTACTAGCCAGCGTGGGATGCTCAGCAACACGCTCAAGCAACACCGCTCGCACAGCCACTGAGCAAGTCCTACTTTCAGCGGCGATCGACAGGTCGCTCAGCAATGTTTCTTTTGAGCCATTGCGATCTCAAAAGGTGTTTATTGACGACAAATATCTCGACTCCGTGGACAAGGGCTATTTATTGGGCACGCTTCGGCACCGTGCATTGGCAGCCGGTGCAGTGCTGGCTCCTTCCGCTGACGAATCTGACATTGTGATCGAAGTCCGCAGCGGTGGTGTCGGCACGGACACCGAAGAAAGCTTTATCGGGATCCCGTCTGTCGGTGTCCCAGGGATGGCGATTTCGATTCCAGATATCAAATTGGTCCAACGAAATACGCAGCACGGCACGGCGAAGATCGGACTCGTCGCCTATGACCCAAAAACTGGCGCGGCCGTTGGGCTTGGTGGACAGAGCACTGCTTTGACCAAGAATGACGACATGTATGTTTTGGGCGTGGGGCCGATTCGAAGTGGGGAAGTTCGCCAGGAACGCGAGGCTGCGGTCGGTTACCAATCTCCCACCAAAACGTTTGCCTCGATGGGTTCGAAAAAATCGAATTCGCTGGCTAAGAAAAATCCGCTTTCTCTGGTGGATGGTTCGATGGTGAGGATGGCAGAAATGCCAAAAACCACCGAATCCTCGGGCAATGGAGTTTCCCGATAATGCCACTTCGCTGCGTCACAGCGACTGGGCGCCCTGGGGGAAAAATCAGGATCGTGGCGAAAACATGGAACGGACCACCAGTCGCGGACGTCTCAAAAACAACTTAGGCAAGAGTCCTGAGCATGGATTACCGATGAACAAAACGGTAACCACCTCGTCTGGAAATTTGGTAAACTCTTAGAAGTGCTATGGTAATGGAATTTGGGGGCGTCATGTCGAAACATCGACTTCTCTAACTGATTATCCGACGCTTCTACTGCCCTGTCATCGCATTCGGTTCGCGGCTAACGTCGGTCGCGTTTACCGTTCATGATGCTCCCCGTCTCTCAGCCCTTGGAGAATCGATTCCCATGTCCGAAACACAATCCGGCGAAACTTCCGCTCCAGCCGCTGCGCCCGCAGCAGCAGCCCAAACCCAGGCTCAGCAGCCGATGCAGGTCCAGGTTAACGACGAAAACGCGCTGGCGACTTACGCCAACTTCTGCCGCGTCACCGGTTCACCCGAGGAATTGATCGTCGACTTCGGCCTGAACCCACAGCCAATCGGTGTTCCTAAAGATCCGATTCAGGTTAAGCAGCGAATCATCGTCAACTTCTTCACCGCCAAACGATTGCTGGCCGCATTGCAAATGTCGATCGCTCGCCATGAGGCCGTTTTCGGCGTCCTGGAAACCGACATTAACAAGCGTGTTCGTCCAGGTTTGGGCCAGCAGCAGTCACCTTCGTGATCCAATCACGGTGATGCCAATGCTGCATCCCGTCTTGTTGCCAAAAATCAAAAACCGCACTTCAGCCGCTTGAAGTGCGGTTTTTTTACTCCAGCTCGCAACCAGCTCAGTTGGCTGGCAAACTGATTTTTTGGTCTGAATAAACCGTCGGTCGCCCAATGCTGTGATACGTAAAGCGATGGCGGCTCATCCTGTCTGGTTCATAAAGGTTACGCCCGTCGAAGATCACATGGTCATTCATGCGTGTGCGCATCTCGTCGAAATCGGGATTCTGATAAACCTTCCACTCCGTGTTGATCGCTAACGCATCGGCACCATTCAATGCATCCATCGCCGATTCGCAATAGATCAGCTTGTTGCCATAGATGGCTCGAATGTGACCAGTCGCTTCAGGGTCATGCACTTGCGCCGTTGCACCTTTTTCGACCAAGTAATTCAACAGCGTCAGCGCCGGAGCTTCACGGATATCATCGGTCCGTGGCTTGAAAGCCAACCCCCAAACAGCGAAGCGTTTACCCGCGATTTGGCCGCCGTAGTGCGAATCGACTTTGTTGACCAAAACATTTTTCTGTTTCTGATTCACCTCGTCGACCGCGTCCATAATGCGGGGCTCTAAACCATGATCCCGCGCCATGCTCGCCAAAGCCCGGACATCTTTGGGGAAACAACTGCCGCCGTAACCGACACCGGGAAACAGGAATGCAAATCCGATTCGCTGGTCGTGCCCCATCCCGCGACGTACGTCATTGATATCCCCCCCCATCCGTTCACACAGGTTTGCCATTTCATTGATGAACGAAATCTTCGTGCTTAGCAGCGCATTGGCCGCATACTTGGTGAACTCCGCCGATGCCGGGCTCATCACCAAAAATGGACGATCGGTTCGCAAAAATGGGCTGTACAGTTCGTTCAAAACTTCCCCCGCTTGCTCACTGCGAACTCCAACGACAACTCGGTCAGGCTTCATAAAGTCGTCGATCGCAGCCCCTTCTTTGAGGAACTCGGGGTTGCTGGCGACATCGACTTCACGCCCAAGCAGTTCTGACAAACGGTTGTAGATCCACTGATTTGTGCCAACCGGAACGGTGCTTTTGGTCACCACGATCGCGTCTTGGATCAAATGTGGCGCGATGGTGTCAACAACGCTCTTCAGTGCCGACAGATCTGCCGATCCATCGGCCGCAGGCGGCGTTCCAACTGCTAAGTAAACGATGCGACTCTGGGAAACCGCATCAGCAATATCTGTGGTGAAGGAAAGATTGCCATTTTCAATGTTTCTTAAGACCAGTTCTTTCAATCCCGGTTCGAAAATAGGCAGTTTTCCTTCGCGGAGTCCTTCGATCTTGGCCTGGTTGATGTCAACACAAATAACATCATTGCCGCTTTCTGCGAAACAGGTTCCCGTCACCAGCCCCACATAGCCGGTTCCGATCATTGCAATTCTCATTCCAGAACACCATCCAAAAGTATCAAAAGATTCCAGGAAAACTGCACTTTACTCAGCGCGCAAGCGTGCCGAAACACAATGCCTTGTCGTTCAACCCATTTTACCCCACGACGAACGCGAAAGTCGGAATAATTGATACAGAAGTGCAATCACCGGGCCGCGATTTGCGTGGTTAGAAACAAGCATCCAACGCCAGCTTGGCAATGTCGCTGGCCAGCTTAAGGCAAATAGGCCAACAGCAGCACAGCGTCGCTAGCACTGGATAATTCTATGGTTGGCGTTGAAGCTGGGATCAAAAAAGATTGACCGATCGGTGCATCGCATCGCCAGCCGTCATCGAAATCCAAGGTTGCAGCCCCTTTGACGACGGTCATGATTACCGGCGAGTTTAAATTGCCAATGGAAACCGTTTTGCTTTGCAAAGTCGAACCCAAGATCGCCTGTTTCAACACAAATTTATCGCATCGTACCAAGGTTTCCATACCATCGGCATCGGCTTGCGGCGTTTGCGGCTTGATCGGCCCGATCGAATAATTCGTTACGTCCAAAGCCTGCTCGATGTGCAATTGTCTGGGCCACCCGTCGTCGCCAACACGGTTCCAATCGAACAATCGAAACGTGGTGTCGCTGGATTGCTGAATCTCGGCGACCACCAGGCCACCACCAAGAGCGTGAACCGTACCCGCCGGAATAAAAATGCACTGCCCCGGCCGAGGCTCGAATACGTGCAGGACGTCCTCGGTACAGCCCGCCGCGATCGCCTGCTGCAGCGATTTTCGATCGACGCCTGACCGCAGGCCAGCATAAACCTTGCTGCCCGGGGCCGCATCGACGATGTACCACGCCTCCGTTTTCCCCAAATCCGGTTGCGGCATCTGCATGGCGTAGTGGTCATCAGGATGGACCTGAACCGACAGCACTCGGTTGCAATCGAGGTACTTCAGCAGCAACGGAAACGACTCGATCCCCGCGTAACTGCCTAGCACCGAAGCGTTTCGGTCGCAAATGACATCCCTCAGCGTCCGCCCCCCCCAAGGGCCGCCGATGATTTTGCTGTTACTTTCGCCGTGATCGACGATTTCCCAACTTTCGGCATAATCGTTCTCCGGACCGATCGGTTTACCCAACAAATCACCCAAACGGCGACCGCCCCAGACGGTCCTTTTCATGATCGGATGAAAAGTCAGTGGATACATCGTTGCCGATCCGGACGTTTTGAGGATGCTTGACGACAAAATGAAAGTGTTGATGTTAGACTAGCTCGCATTCCCAAACTCCGCACTGCCACCATTGAATTGAACCCGTGGATCGACCCGCCCGCCCTAAAGACGACCTGTTCGACAATTCGACGATGACGTTCGGCGAACATCTCGACGAACTCCGCAAAGCGTTGGCAAAAGCAATCACTTGGCTGGGCCTCGGTTTGATCGTCGGACTTTTTTTCGCCGATGGGGTCGTTCGCTACGTTCAAGATCCGCTCAAAGCGGCGATACAGAAGTTTAACGCCGATCGCGACTTAGCTCGCCTCGGCTACGATCCGAACAGCCCCGATGTCGCCAGTTTGCGACAAATGTTGACCGAGAACGGTCTGATGTGGGAATTGGTTTATGACATCCCCGC